>NZ_JBEZWN010000007.1:0-226051 GCF_040637495.1 Streptomyces sp. NPDC029044 | reverse complement strand
CGCAAAACGAGATTTGATTATTGGTGACTGGAGTTAATACGTGTGATCTTCCGATACCGTCACGTGCCGCTGATCTGCGGCGCGAGCAGTACCGGCAGCCGCGTCGTCCGCGGCTTCGCCGGAACCTCGGCCACGGCCCGGGGAAGTGCCTGATCCACCCCGTGCACCACGGACAGATGCCGGTCGGCCCGCCCGAACGCCGTGTACACCCACGGCCGGCTGAGAGCCTGCGCAGCATCGCCGGGCAGCACCACGACCACCGCGGGCCACCGGCTCCCCACGGCCTGGTGCGCGGTCAGCGCCCACCCGTGCCGCACGGACTGCTCCACCCGTTCCCTCGGTACGACGACGGTCTCGCCCTCGCACGACAGATGCAGCCCCTCGGCGTCCGCCGTCACCACACGGCCCGGCAGCGCGCGCCCCGGGGCGGGGGAGTGGACGATCCGGTCTCCGGGGTCGAAGCCGCCGAAGCGGCCCGGGCCCGGATTGAGCCGTTCCTTCAGCGCCGCGTTGAGCGCACGCGTCCCGACGGCCCCGCCGTGCCCGGGAGTGATCACCTGGGTCTCCTCGGCCGGTACGCCGATCGCGCGCGGCACCGAGTCCACGACGAGCTGCACCGTCCGGTGCACGGCCTCGCCCGCGTCCCGCACCGGCACGATCACGACCTCCTTGCCGGGGGCCTCGACCTGGTTCAGCTCGCCGATGCCGATACCGGAGACCAGCTCACCCAACGGTCCCGGATCCGGTCGGCGCGAGGCCACCTGGGGGCAGATCCGCGCAGCGAGCAGATCCGCGAACACCCGTCCCGGCCCCGCGGACCACAGCACCGCAGGATCGCCGGCCAGCACCAGCCGCGCCCCGTCCGGCAGCGACTCGGTCAGCAGAGCCGCCGTCTCGACATCCAGCTGCGGCGCGTCGAGCACGACCAGCAGATCGAGATCGAGGGCCCCGTCCGTGTCCCGGCCGGGCCCTTCGAGGCCGGCGAGCAACCCGGAGACGGTGGCGACGGGGGAGTCGGCGGCTGCCTCGCCGGCCTGCCCGGGGGCGTCCGCCGCCTGGCCGGACCGCCGCAGCAGGGCCGCGAAACGGTTGCGGCCGACCGGCCCGTGCGTGGCCGCCCAGACCCGCAGGCCGAGCGAGCGCGCGGCGGTCAGCAGGGCCGCGGGTTCGGCCAGGGACGCCTCCCCGCCGGTGTGCAGCACCAGGCCCTGACCGGCGACCGCGCGGATCAGCTCCGCCGCCGAGCCCCGGGCCGAGGAGGCGGCCCGCTCCCACTCCTCGGCCGAACCGTCCTGCTTGGGCGCCGAGTTGACCAGCCGGGCCAGCCCGTCGGCCAGGCTCTCCTCCGCCATCGCGTACCGCTCCAGCCCGACCAGGACGCGGACCGGACGCTCCTCGTCCTCCTCCTCCGCGCCTTCCCCGTCCGCGGGGGCAGAGGTACCGGCCTCGCCCTCCAGGGCGTCCTGGAAGACCAGGGCCTCGCCCTCCGCGATCGCGTCCTGCACGGCGCCGTCGGGCTCCGGCACGCCCCGCTGGGCGAGGGCCGCGAGGAGTGCGGGCATCTCCAGGACGGTGTGCCCGGCCAGCGCCGCCTGCTCCAGGAGCCAGCCGGTGACGGCCCGCCCCCGCCGCTCGTCGTCCGGGCCGCACTCCGAGCCGAGCAGGGCCCGGGCGAAACCGTCGGCCTGCTCGGGCCGCACCCCCGCGATGCGCAGCAACTGCCAGGGGTCGGCGCGCAGCTGTTCGTCCGCGCCCTCGCCGAGAACCGCGGCGGCCTGCGGCGCGAGCACCTCCGGTGCACCGCCCTCACCGAGCACCCGGCGCACGGCCTGGACCGCCTCCGGAGCGGGGCCCGCAGGCGCGGAGACCGGCTCGGGCGCCACCGGCCGCGGTCGCCGCTCCGGCTCGGGGGCGGAGCGGCGGGGGGCGGGGGGCGGCTCTTCGAACACCGTCGCCGCGGGCTTCTCGCCGCTTTCGACGGCCCGTACGGCCGCCAGCAGGTCGGCGGCCTTGCCGCTCAGCTTGGTGCCGCTCGCGATCGGCGCCTTCTTGTCGGCCTTGCGCTGCTCGATGCGCTCCCGCTCGACCTGCTGGGCCCGCAACTCGGCCTCGGCCTCGGACACCTGCGGGGTTCCGGCGGCACCGCCCTCGGCGTCCTCCCCGGCACCGGCCTGGGCCCCCTCCGCCGAGGCCGCCTGCCCGAGATCGGCTTCGGCGCTGTCCGCGTCAGCCCGCTGCCCGGTACCGGCGTCACCATCGTCGGTGTCGGCTGCTTCCTCGGTTCCGCAGTCACCGCCTTCGGTGTCAGCCGCCTCCCCGGTTCCGGCGTCACGCCTCCCGGCCTCGGCCGCCCGCCCCGCGTCCGCCTCACCACCCCCGGCCCCGGCCCCGTCGGCCGATGTGCTCCCGGCACCCGGCAGCCCCGGCTCCGCGTCCTCCGTGGTCTCGGGCTCCGTGCTCACAGCGTGCTCCAGTCGTGATCGGGATAGCGGTGCACGGGCGCCGACACATCGTCGAGCGCCCGGCAGATCTCGTCAGGAAGACTAAGGGTCTCCACTGACAACGCCGCCGTGAGCTGCTGCGCGTTGCGCGCGCCGACGATCGGCGCGGCGACCCCGGGCCGGTCGCGGACCCACGCCAGGGCCACCTGGAGCGGCGTCACCGCGAGCCCGTCGGCCGCCGTCGCCACGGCGTCCACGATGCGGCTCGCCGTGTCGTCGAGGTACGGCGCGACGAACGGCGCGAGGTGCTCCGAGGCGCCGCGCGAGTCCGGTGGCATCGTGGCGCCCCGGTACTTCCCCGTCAGTACCCCGCGCCCGAGCGGCGACGACGGCAGCAGACCCAGACCCAGTTCGAGCGCGGCCGGCAGCACCTCGCGCTCGACCCCGCGCTGGAGCAGGGAGTACTCCAGCTGCGTACCGGCCAGCCGGGTCCGGGTTCCGGGGGCCGCCAGCTGCCAGGTCGCGGCGCTGGCCAGCTGCCAGCCGCAGAAGTTGGAGACGGCGGCATAGCGGGCCCGCCCGCTGGAGACCGCGAGGTCGAGAGCCTGGAGGGTCTCCTCCAGCGGGGTGTCGGGGTCGAACGCGTGCACGTGCCACAGGTCGACGTAGTCCGTGCCGAGCCGGGAGAGCGAACCGTCCAGCGCGGAGAGCAGATGGCCGCGGGAGCCGTCGAAGCGGCGCTCGGGGTCCGGCACGCTGCCGGCCTTGGTCGAGATGACCAGGTCACGGCGGGGCACCAGGCCGTCCATGAGCCTGCCGAGCAGGTACTCGGCGTCTCCGTCGCCGTACACGTCCGCGGTGTCGACGAGGGTCCCGCCCGCTTCCCAGAACGTCTTCATCAGGTCCGCGGCGTCGTGCTCGTCGGTGCCCCGCCCCCAGGTCAGGGTGCCGAGCCCGATCCGTGACACACGAAGGCCGGTGCGGCCGAGATGCCTCTGCTCCATGAACGCCGAGATTACTGGCCAGAACCTTCGCTGTGGGTGCCTGTGGACGACGGATTTACGGGTGCGGCCGGTCCGTTGCCCCGAGCCGGCCGCGGCCCTTCGTCCTCGGTCAGCACCTGCCGTCCGACACCTGAAGGCCCTTGTTCGCGCCCGCCGTCCGGCTCACGACGGCCGGCACGCAGCCGGCCGCGTCGAGAGCGTGGGAGTAGGGGACGGCGACCGTGGTGTTCGATGTCGGGTCGGGGCCGGCCGGGCGGTTCTCGCTGCCCGGGGCGGACCAGGTGACGTTGTCGAAGATGTTGCCGCCGACCTGCCAGTAGCCGGCCTGGTCGGTGTAGAAGGTGCCCAGGACGTCCTTGGAGTCCTCGAAGTAGTTGTTGTCCACCTTGGCGCGGGCTCCGGCCCGCGCGTTGATGCCGGAGTCGTTCAGGCGCACGTAGTGGTTGTTGTACATGTGCGCGATGCCGCCGCGCAGCAGCGGGGCGCGGGAGTCGATGTTCTCGTAGCGGTTGTGGTGGTACGTGATGAAGCCGTTCGACCGGTCGCTCTCGCTGTTGCCGACCAGACCGCCGCGGCCCGAGTTGCGCAGAACGCTGTAGGACAGGGTGACGTACTGGGTGTTGTCCTTGAGGTCGAACAGGCCGTCGAAGCCCTGCGACTCGCCGCCCGACGCCTCCAGGGTGGTGTGATCGATCCAGACGTTGCGGACGTTGCGCTCGATGCCGATGGCGTCCCCGCCGTTGGACGTGGGGGAGCCCGACTTCTTGACGTTCCGTACGGTCACGTTCTGGACGATGATGTTCTTCGATTCGCGGATGTGGATGCCCAGTTGGTCGAAGAGGGCGCCGCTGCCGACGCCCACGAGGGTCACGTTGCTGACCTTCTTGAGCTCGATCACGCCGTCGGCGGTGTCGCAGCCGGTGCCGGAGACCTTCTTGGTGTTCGCGTGGTTGATCGTCCCGGCGACCTCGATGGTGATGGGGGTGCTGGTGCTCGCACGGCCGCAGAGGGCCTGATGGATCGCCGTTCCCGTGGTCGCCCGGACCGTCTGGCCTCCGGCGCCGCCGGTGGTCCCGCCGTTCTGGGTCGCGTAGCCGGTGGCGCTGCCGGTCGCCGCCGCGGCCTCGGGCATCGACACGAGCGTGCCGGTCGCGGCGGCGAGGGCCATCGTGGCCAGGGTCGCGTGGATCCTCAGGGGAAGTGCTCGCTTCATCGGTGTCTCTCCGTTCGACTGCGGAAGGTTCGACTGCGGAAGGTGGAGGACGGAAAGCGCTTTCCCGCGAAAGGTAGGGACTCGTCGTGGACGCGTCAATGGTCGTGTCCATGATTCCTGTTCACGGATCTGGACGACAGGCGGACCGTGGCCGTGTACCCGGCCCCGGCCCCCGCGCTAAGGTCTGCGCAGCAAGCACGTTACTGATCAGTAAGGGGATGCGGCATGCAGCTCGGTATCAACCTCGGCTACTGGGGTGCCGGAATGGACGCGGACAATCTGGCCGTCGCCCAGGAGGCCGACCGCCTCGGATACGCCGTCTGCTGGGCCGCCGAGGCCTACGGCTCCGACGCCGCCACCGTACTGAGCTGGGTCGCCGCCCAGACCGAGCGCATCGACGTCGGCTCCGCCATCTTCCAGATCCCGGCCCGCCAGCCCGCGATGACGGCCATGACCGCCGCCACCCTCGACTCCCTCTCCGGCGGCCGCTTCCGCCTGGGCCTCGGCGTCTCCGGCCCGCAGGTCTCCGAGGGCTGGTACGGCGTCAAGTTCGACAAGCCGCTCGCCCGCACCCGCGAGTACGTCGAGATCGTCCGCAAGGCCATGACCCGCGAGCGGCTGTCCTACGAGGGGCAGCACTGGACCCTGCCCCTGCCCGGCGGCCCGGGCAAGCCGATCAAGCTGACCGTCCACCCGCAGCGCGAGCACATCCCGCTGTACATCGCCGCGATCGGCCCGAAGAACCTGGAGCAGACCGGCGAGATCGCCGACGGCGCCCTGCTGATCTTCCCCTCCGCCGAGCACCTGGAGGACACCACGATCAAGTACCTGCGTGCCGGGCGCCAGAAGGCCGGCAAGACCCTCGACGGGTTCGACGTCTGCCCGACCCTGCCGCTCGCCGTCGGCGACGACAAGGACGTGGCCACGCTCGCCGACACCTTCCGCCCCTACACCGCGCTGTACGTCGGCGGCATGGGCAGCCCCAAGCAGAACTTCTACAACCAGCTCGCCCAGCGCATGGGCTACGAGCGGGAAGCCGCCGAGATCCAGAGCAAGTACCTCTCCGGCGACAAGCAGGGTGCCGCGGCCGCCGTCCCGCACGACCTGATCGACAAGACGACCCTGCTCGGTTCCGTGGACCGGATCGCGGACCGGATGAAGGCCTACGCCGCGGCGGGGGTCACCACCCTGTCCCTCGCACCGGCGGGCTTCACGCTCGACGAGCGGCTCGCGTCCCTGCGGGCCGGCACGGAGGCCCTGGAGCGGGCCGGACTCGCCTAGGGCCTGTCGATCTGGATCACGCCGCAGACGCGGGGTTGATCAGCACCGTCGATTTCCTGCGGCCTGATCCCAACGGCAGACACTGGAGGTTTCAGCGGCCGTGGTGGGGGCTCGGGGGTCTTCCCCGCCACGGCCGTCACGCAGAACAACGCGCCGGGCCGCCGGCGGTTACGGCAGACCGTCTCCCACCCGGTCCGGCGCGCCACCCCGCGTGTCCTCCATTCGGCGGAGTTGTCCCTCACACCTGTTGCAGCACCCTCCACCCCGCACTTGACTCGTTCTTCGCGGAGACCTGCGGAACGCCGCAGAACGCCCACGCGCGCGGGAGAGGTGCCCACGATGCTTTCGGCCAAGAGCCTGTTCCAGGAGATCCTCGACAACGACGAGTCCTTCGCCCTGTTCTGCTCCGTCGCCGCGAGCGGCGAGACCCAGGGCGGCTGGGAGAACGCCCGCATCGCCGAGCTCGTGCCCGAGGCCGAGCGTGAACTCGCTCCCAAGATCAGCCGGCACGGCGCCGACGAGGACAAGCACGGCCGGATCTTCAACGCCCTGATGAAGAAGCGCGGCATCGACCCCGTCCCGGTCCCGCCGGAGACCGACTACACCATGCTCCTGGAGAAGAACGGCATCGGCCTCGCCCACGCCCGGCTGAACCGCGACGAGCGGCTCACGGTCCAGGACATCGTCACCTACCTCTCGCACAGCAGGGTCACCGAGCAGCGCGCCTCCGAGCAGATGGACCTGCTCCGCAAGCACTTCGCCGACCACCCCGACATCGGCCGCGCGGTCAAGCAGATCTCCAACGACGAGGACAACCACCTCGCCTACTGCCACGAGGAACTGCTGCGCTTCGCCTACGCGGGCCACGGCCGGGCCATCCAGCGCACCCTGCGCGAGTGCGCACTCGCCGAGATCCGGATCTACCGGGACGTCAGCCTCGCCGTGATGGCGCACATGGGCCGCATCCTCGGCTGGTCCAAGGCCAAGTCGGCGGTGCTCGTGGCGGGCATCCACGCGGTGTACGCCTACGAACGCATGGGCGGCTGGCGCCGGATGGTGTCGCTGACGACGCCCGAGCGACGCAACGCCCTCGGCGGCCCCGCCTCCCCGGAACCCGAGTTCGCCTGAGCCGGCCCGGCTACAACCACCCGCGGCGCTTGAACAGCCGGAAGACCATCACCTCCAGGACGGCCATCACCACGAGCAGCGCCGGATAGGACCAGACCCAGCGCAGCTCCGGCATGTGCTCGAAGTTCATGCCGTAGACCCCCGCCAGCATGGTGGGGATCGCGGCCATGGCCGCCCACGCCGAGATCTTGCGCATGTCGTCGTTCTGCCGGACGCTCATCTGCGCCAGATGCGCCGAAAGGATGTCCGACACCAGCCGGTCCAGGTTCTCCACGGACTCGTTCACGCGCGTGAGGTGGTCGTTGACGTCGCGGAAGAACGGCCGGGCCCGGTCGTCCACGAAGGGCACGGCCACCCCCGTCGACGCCGTGCCCGCCAGCCGGCTCATCGGCGGGGCCAGCGGCCCGGTCGCCCGGCGGAACTCCAGGACCTGCCGCTTGAAGTCGTAGATCCGGGACGCCGTGTTCCGGGACCCCCCGCCGTCCGGCGAGAACACCTCCGCCTCCAGCCCCTCCAGGTCGGTCTGCAACTCGGTCGCCACGTCCAGGTAGTGGTCGACGGTGGCGTCGGCGACCGCGTACAGCACGGACGTGGGGCCTTTGCCGAGCAGCTCCGGCTCCTGCTCCAGCCGCCGGCGCACGGCCTTGAGCGGGGAGCCCTCGCCGTGCCGGACGGTCACCACGAACGAATCGCCCAGGAAGATCATGATCTCGCCGGAGGAGACGGTGTCGCTCCGCGGCTCGTACGCCACCGGCTTGAGCACCACGAAGAGCGAGTCGTCGTACACCTCCAGCTTGGGCCGCTGGTGGGCCTTCAGGGCGTCCTCGACGGCCAGCGGATGCAGCGCGAACTCACGGGTCACATGGTCGAACTCGTCCTCCGTCGGCTCGTGCAGCCCGATCCACACGAACCCGCCCGCCGTGCGGGCCTCACCCAGGGCGTCGGAGAGGTCCTCGGGACCTTCCGTCCGCTGTCCTTCGCGGTAGATGGCACAGTCGACGATCACGAAGCGAGTCTCCCGTCACTCGAACGACACCACACGCGCGCGTGCGCCTACGCTGGAGCGCATGCCCACGCTGATCCTGGTCAGGCACGGACGCTCCACCGCCAACACCGAGGGACTGCTCGCCGGCTGGACGCCCGGCGTCGCCCTCGACGACCGTGGCGCCGCACAGGCCGCCGCGCTCCCCGGGCGGCTGGCCGCACTGCCCCTCGCCGAAATCGTCACCAGTCCGCTCCAGCGCTGCCAGGAGACGATCCGGCCGCTGCTCGACGCCCGGCCCGGGCTGAGCCCGCACACCGACGAGCGCATCGGCGAGTGCGATTACGGCGACTGGTCCGGACGCAAGCTCGCCGAGCTCAAGGACGAGCCCCTGATGGAGGTCGTACAGGCACACCCCTCCGCGGCGGCCTTCCCCGGCGGAGAGTCCATGCGGGCCATGCAGACGCGCGCCGCCGAGGCCGTGCGCGAGTGGAACGCACGCGTGGAGCGCGACCACGGCGCCGACGCCGTCTACCTCATGTGCTCGCACGGCGACATCATCAAGTCGCTCGTCGCGGACGCCCTCGGACTTCACCTGGACCTCTTCCAGCGGATCTCCGTCGAACCGTGTTCCATCACGGCGATCCGCTACACACGACTGCGGCCGTTTCTCGTCCGGCTCGGTGACACCGGCGACTTCACGTCCCTCGTGCCGCGCGAGGAGCCGTCGGCCGGTGAGGCCGAAGTGGGGGGTGGTGCGGGCGCACCGTGATCGTTCGCCGCAGTAGGGTGAAGCGGTCGCAGCAGTGCCGTGGTCACACGGTTCCCACGATTCCAATGGAGACAGGACGTGTCCCGTCAGGTGTTCCTCTACGACCATCCGGAGCGTTTCGTGGCCGGTACGGTCGGACTGCCCGGGCGCCGTTCGTTCTTCCTCCAGGCCTCCGCCGGCTCCCGGGTGACCAGCGTGGCCCTGGAGAAGACCCAGGTCGCCGCCCTCGCCGAGCGCATGGACGAACTGCTCGACGAGGTCGTACGCCGTAGCGGCGGCAGCGCCCACGTCCCCGCCGTCGCGCCTTCGGACACCGACACCGCCCCGCTGGACACCCCCATCGAGGAGGAGTTCCGGGTCGGCACCATGGCCCTCGCCTGGGACGGCGACGAGCAGCTCATGATCGTCGAGGCGCAGGCGCTCGTGGAGCTCGACGCGGAATCCGAGGAGGACCTCGCCGAGGCCGAGGAGCGGCTGCTCCAGGACGAGGAGAACGGTCCGCCGATGCTGCGGGTCCGGCTCACCGGCGCGCAGGCCAGGGCCTTCGCCAAGCGCGCCCTCGACGTCGTCAACGCCGGGCGGCCGCCGTGCCCGCTGTGCAGCCTCCCGCTCGACCCGGAAGGACACGTATGTCCGCGCCAGAACGGATACCGCCGCGGAGCGTGACACCTCCGGTGAACGCCGCCGAGCTGCTCGCCCGGGGCGAACTGACCGTGCGCGGACGCATCCGTGAGGCCTCCAACGCGGCCCTGTACTGCACGGTGTCCCACGACGGCCAGGACGCGGCGTGCATCTACAAGCCGGTCGCGGGGGAGCGGCCCCTGTGGGACTTCCCCGACGGGACGCTCGCCCAACGCGAGGTCGCCGCGTACGAGGTCTCCGAGGCGACCGGCTGGGGCCTCGTGCCGCCCACCGTGCTGCGCGACGGGCCCTACGGCGAAGGCATGTGCCAGCTGTGGGTGGAGGTGACCCCCGAGGCGGAACTGCTCGCCCTGGTCGACGGCGAGGAACCCGGGCCGGGCTGGAAGGCCGTCGGCTTCGCCGAGGTCGGCGAGGGGCGCACCGCGCTGCTCGTGCACGCCGACGACGAACGGCTGCGGCGGCTCGCGGTCCTCGACGCGGTCATCAACAACGCCGACCGCAAGGGCGGTCACCTGCTGCCCACCGGTGAGGGACGGCTGTACGGCATCGACCACGGGGTCACCTTCAACGCCGAGAACAAGCTGCGGACCCTGCTGTGGGGGTGGGCGGGGGAGCCCCTCACCCAGGAGGCCACCGACGTCCTCGAAGGCGTCAGGAAGGGCCTGGCCGAGGGCGGGCCGCTCACCGCGCGGCTCGAACCGCTGATCACCGCCGCCGAGATCGACGCCACCCGGGCCCGCGTCGGCGCCCTGCTCGCCTCGGGAACCCACCCGGAGCCGAGCGGGGAGTGGCCGGCGATTCCCTGGCCACCCGTGTAGCAGCACAGCCGCCGGACCACCGCAAGAGCGCCTTCTCGGCCGAGTGGACCGCTCCCATTCGTATATGGAACTTCAGTCCGGTTAGGCTCAGGGCATGCATGCCTGGCCCGCTTCCGAGGTCCCCGCCCTGCCTGGTCAGGGCCGCGACCTGAGGATCCACGACACCGCGACCGGCGGCCTCGTCACCCTCGACCCCGGTCCCGTCGCCCGTATCTACGTCTGTGGCATCACCCCGTACGACGCCACGCACCTGGGACACGCGGCGACCTACAACGCGTTCGACCTCGTGCAGCGCGTGTGGCTCGACACCAAGCGGCAGGTTCACTACGTCCAGAACGTCACGGACGTCGACGATCCCCTCCTGGAGCGGGCACAGCGCGACGGCGTCGACTGGGCCGCCCTCGCCGAGAAGGAGACGGCCCTCTTCCGCGAGGACATGACGGCCCTGCGGATGCTGCCGCCGCGGCAGTACATAGGCGCCGTCGAGGCCATACCCGGGATCGTCCCGCTCGTCGAACGGCTCCGGGACGCCGGCGCGGCCTACGAACTGGACGGGGACGTCTACTTCTCCGTCGAGTCCGACCCGCACTTCGGCAAGGTCTCGAACCTCGACGCCGCTGCGATGCGGCTGCTGTCCGCCGAGCGCGGCGGCGACCCGGACCGGCCGGGCAAGAAGAACCCCCTCGACCCGATGCTGTGGATGGCTGCCCGCGAGGGCGAGCCCAGCTGGGACGGCGGATCGCTCGGGCGCGGACGGCCCGGCTGGCACATCGAATGCGTGGCCATCGCCCTCGACCACCTCGGCATGGGCTTCGACATCCAGGGCGGCGGCTCCGACCTGGCCTTCCCGCACCACGAGATGGGCGCCTCGCACGCCCAGGCCCTCACCGGCGAGTTCCCCATGGCCAAGGCGTACGTGCACGCCGGCATGGTCGCCCTGGACGGCGAGAAGATGTCCAAGTCCAAGGGCAATCTGGTCTTCGTCTCCAAGCTCCGGTACGACGGCGTCGACCCGGCCGCCATCCGGCTCACGCTGCTCGCCCACCACTACCGCGCCGACTGGGAGTACACCGACCAGGTCCTCCAGGACGCCGTCGCGCGGCTCGGCCGCTGGCGGGCCGCCGTCTCCCGGCCCGACGGGCCCCCGGCCGAGGCGCTCGTCGACGAGATCCGCGAAGCCCTCGCCGACGACCTGAACGCCCCCGCCGCACTCGCCGCGGTCGACCGCTGGGCCGCGCTCCAGGAGCGCGGCGGCGGCACGGACATCGGCGCGCCCGGCGTGGTCTCCCGGGCGGTGGACGCGCTGCTGGGCGTGGCGCTCTAGCCCGAGAAACAGACGCAGGGGCGTCTCCCCGGCGGGAGACGCCCCTGCGGCGTTCGTGCTGCGGGCCCTCAGTCCTCCGACGACTCGTCTTCGTCCGTGCCCGGCTTGGGCGGCTTCGGCGGGCGGGTGCGGCCGCTGGGGTTGTCCCGCAGGTACGACGTGCTGTCGGTGCCGTCCGCCGTGGCGTGACCGCCGGCCCCGGGCGGTCCGGCGCCGTCGTGGCGCCGCAGATAGCGCTCGAACTCCCGGGCGATGGCGTCGCCGGACGCCTCCGGCAGCTCGGCGGTGTCCCGCGCCTCCTCCAGCGACTGGACGTACTCGGCGACCTCGCTGTCCTCGGCGGCCAGCTGGTCCACACCGACCTGCCAGGCGCGCGCGTCCTCGGGCAGCTCGCCCAGCGGGATGCGCACGTCGATCAGGTCTTCCAGGCGGTTCAGCAGGGCCAGTGTGGCCTTCGGGTTCGGCGGCTGCGACACGTAGTGCGGCACCGCCGCCCACAGTGAGACGGCCGGGACGCCCGCGTGCGTGCAGGCCTCCTGGAGGACGCCGACGATGCCCGTGGGGCCCTCGTACTTGGTCTCCTCCAGATCCATACGGCGGGCCAGATCCGGGTCGGACGTCGTGCCGCTGATCGGAACCGGACGGGTGTGCGGGGTGTCCCCGAGCAGGGCGCCCAGGACGACCACCAGTTCCACGCCCAGTTCATGCGCGAAGCCCAGCAGTTCGTTGCAGAAGGAACGCCACCGCATGGACGGTTCGATGCCCCGCACGAGGACGAGGTCGCGCGGCTTCTCACCGCCGACCCGGACCACCGACAGCCTGGTCGTGGGCCAAGTGATCTTGCGGACGCCCGCTTCCATGAACACCGTGGGGCGGTTGACCTGGAAGTCGTAGTAGTCCTCGGCGTCCAGCGCCGCGAAGACCTCGCCCTTCCATTCCCGGTCCAGATGCGCGACCGCGGTGGAGGCGGCGTCGCCGGCATCGTTCCAGCCCTCGAACGCGGCCACCATGACCGGGTCGACCAGCTCGGGAACCCCCTCGAGCTCGATCACCCAGCGCCTCCTTCCGACGTGCCCTCGCTTGACCACCCAACCTTACGGCGTGCCGCGGGGGCGCCCGCAGCCCCCTCGCAGGGGGAGTGCCACCATCACTGCCCCGCGATCCGCCCCCGAACACCCCGGGTTCGCCCGAGCGGTCCGTGCGCTCCTGGTCACAGCGTGGAGCGCAACCACTGCTCCACACTCGCGATGTGGACGGTCGCCCACGAGCGGGCCGCCTCGGCGTCCCGGTCGCGCAGGGCGGCGAGGATCGCCCGGTGCTCGCGCAGGGTGCGGGCGACGGCGTCCTCCTGGGTGAGGCCGCGCCAGATGCGGGCCCGGGTGGTGGGACCCGACAGACCGTCGAGCAGCGAGCACAGCACGGAGTTGCCGGAGCTGTGCACGATGCCCTGGTGGAACTCCAGGTCGCAGGCGACGAGATCCTCCACGGACGGGGCCTCGCCGAGCCTGTCCAGCTGGGCCGTCAGCGCGTCCAGCTGCTGCTCGCTGATCCGCGAGGCCGCCATCGCGGTGGCGGCCGGCTCCAGGATGCGGCGTACGGCGAGGAACTCGAGGACGGTGTCGTCGCGGTGGAAGTCGACGACGAAGCTCAGCGCCTCCAGCAGGAGTTGCGGGTCGAGACTGGTGACGTACGTGCCGTCGCCCTGCCGTACGTCCAGGATCCGGATCAGCGACAGGGCGCGCACGGCCTCCCGCAGGGAGTTGCGCGACAGCCCGAGGTCGGCGGCGAGTTCGCTCTCCTTGGGAAGCCGGTCGCCCGGGCGCAGCGCCCCGGAGACGATCATTCCCTTGATCTTCTCGATCGCCTCGTCGGTGACTGCCATGGCCGGCCTCCCAGTGCGCTCAAGACCTCCGACGTATCAGGTCATTATGGGGGTGCGGGGACGCGGAAGGGGCGGCTCCGTCGGCGTGGAGCCGCCCCTTCCGGGATGAGGTCCCCCCGGTTCCCCCGGACGAGGGGCTACTTCTTGTCGAGCATGTCCTGCACCTTGGCGCGGACGTCGTCCGTGGCGAGACCGCGGATCGTCAGCGTCGTGCGGCGGCGCAGCACGTCGTCCTGCGTCTCGGCCCACTCGTGGTCCCGGGCCCAGACGACCTGCGCCCAGATCTCCGGGGCGTCGGGGTGGACGCGCTCGGCGAGCTCGGGGCTCTCGTTGGCCAGCCGGGCGATGTCGAAGGCCAGCGAGCCGTAGTGCGTCGCCAGGTGCTTGGCGGTGTCGGCCGCCATGCGCGGGCCGGGGGCCGGCCGGTCGGTGAGCAGCCGGTGGGCGACCGCACGCGGGTTGGCGATGCCGGGCAGCGGCAGCTTCTTCGGCAGCGCGCTGATCGGCTCGAAGTCGTCGCCCAGCGGGTGGCCCGGCAGCGACTCCAGCTTCTGCATGATCGTCCGGCCGATGTGGCGGAAGGTGGTCCACTTGCCGCCCGCGACGGACAGCATGCCGCCCCGGCCCTCGGTCACGACCGTCTCGCGCTTGGCCTTGGCGGTGTCGCCGGGGCCGCCCGGCAGCACCCGCAGACCGGCGAAGGAGTATGTGATGAGGTCGCGGCTCAGCTGCTGGTCGCGTACCGAGAAGGCGGCCTCGTCGAGGATCTGGGTTATGTCCTGCTCGGTGACCGAGACGTCCGCCGGGTCGCCCTCGAACACCTCGTCGGTGGTGCCGAGCAGCAGCATGTCCTCCCAGGGGAGGGCGAAGGTGATGCGGTACTTGTCGATCGGGGTGGCGAGCGCGGCCTTCCAGGGGGAGGTGCGCTTCAGGACCAGGTGCGCGCCCTTCGACAGGCGGATGGAGGGCGCCGCGTTCGGGTTCTCCATCCTGCGCAGGTGGTCGACCCACGGGCCGGTCGCGTTCAGCACGAGCCGGGCGCTGACGCCGAACTCGTCGCCGGACAGGCGGTCCTTCAGCTCGGCGCCGGTGACCCGGCCCTGCGTGAAGCGCAGGCCCGTCACCTCGGCGTGGTTGAGGACCACCGCACCCGCCTCGACGGCCCCGCGGACCGTCATCAGCGCCATGCGGGCGTCGTTCATCTGGTCGTCGCCGTAGACGGCCACGGCCTTGAGGTTCTCGGTGCGCAGCTCGGGCACGTCCTGCGCGGCCTTGGCCGGCGACAGCAGGTGCCCGACGCCGTCACCGAACGCGGAGAGCGCGGAGTAGGCGAAGACGCCCGCGCCGAGCTTCGCCGCGCCGTGCGGCCCGCCCTTGTACACGGGGAGGTAGAACGTGAGCGGGTTCGCCAGGTGGGGAGCCACCTGGCGGGAGACCGCACGGCGCTCGAAGTGGTTCTCCGCCACCAGCTTCACCGCGCCGGTCTGGAGGTAGCGCAGACCGCCGTGGAGCAGCTTGGAGGAGGCGGAGGACGTGGCGCCGGCGAAGTCACCGGCGTCCACCAGAGCCACCCTGAGGCCGGACTGCGCGGCGTGCCAGGCGGTGGAGATGCCCAGGATGCCGCCGCCGATCACGAGAAGGTCGTACGACGCCTTGGAGAGCTGCTCCCTGGTCTCGGCTCGGCTCGGGTTCGAGCCGGAGGCCGGGTGCGTCCCCAGGGCAGGCACGGTCTGCAGGGTGGACTTGGTGGTCATGCTGTTTCTTACTCCTCGTCCTCGAGCCAGCCCATGGTCCGCTCGACGGCCTTGAGCCAGTTCTTGTACTCATGGGCGCGCTTTTCCGCGTCCATGCGGGGGGTCCACTCGGCGGCCCGGCGCCAGTTGGCGCGCAGGTCGTCGGTGCTGTTCCAGAAGCCGACGGCGAGACCGGCGGCGTAGGCGGCGCCGAGGCAGGTGGTCTCGGCGACCATCGGGCGCACCACAGGTGCGTCCACGAAGTCGGCGAGGGTCTGCATCAGCAGGTTGTTGGAGGTCATGCCGCCGTCGACCTTCAGGGCGGTCAGCTCCACGCCGGAGTCCTTCGTCATGGCGTCGGCGATCTCGCGCGTCTGCCAGGCGGTGGCCTCCAGGACGGCGCGCGCGAGGTGCGCCTTGGTGACGTACCGGGTCAGGCCGGCGATCACACCGCGGGCGTCGGAGCGCCAGTACGGGGCGAACAGGCCGGAGAAGGCCGGCACGAAGTAGGCGCCGCCGTTGTCCTCGACCGACAGGGCGAGGGTCTCGATCTCCGCGGCGGTGGAGATCAGGCCCATCTGGTCGCGCATCCACTGCACCAGCGAACCGGTGACCGCGATCGAGCCCTCCAGGGCGTAGACCGTCTTCTGGTCGCCGATCTTGTAGCCGACCGTGGTGAGCAGGCCGCTGTAGGAGTTGATGATCTTGTCACCGGTGTTCATCACCATGAAGGTGCCGGTGCCGTAGGTCGACTTGGTCTCGCCCTCGGCGAAACAGGTCTGGCCGAACAGGGCCGCCTGCTGGTCGCCGAGCGCGGAGGCGACCGGGATGCCGCCGAGCAGGTCGCCCAGCTTCCCGCCGGTGATCTCGCCGTAGACCTCTGCGGAGGAGCGGATCTCGGGGAGGATCTGCTGCGGGACGCCGATGGACTCGCAGATCTTCTCGTCCCACTGCATGGTGTGCAGGTTCATGAGCATCGTGCGCGAGGCGTTGGTGACGTCGGTGACGTGCTTGCCGCCGTCGGTACCACCGGTCAGGTTCCAGATGACCCAGGTGTCCATGGTGCCGAAGAGGATGTCGCCCGCCTCGGCGCGCTCCTTGAGGCCGTCGACGTTGTCGAGCAGCCAGCGGGCCTTCGGGCCGGCGAAGTAGGAGGCCAGCGGCAGACCGGTCTCGCGGCGGAAGCGGTCCTGGCCGACGTTGCGGCCGAGCTCGCGGCAGAGGGCGTCGGTGCGGGTGTCCTGCCAGACGATGGCGTTGTGGACGGGCTCACCGGTGTTCTTGTCCCACAGCACGGTCGTCTCGCGCTGGTTGGTGATGCCGATGGCCTTGATGTCGTCGCGGGTGATGCCGGCCTTGGCGATGGCCCCGGCGACGACCTCCTGGACGTTCGTCCAGATCTCGGTGGCGTTGTGCTCGACCCAGCCCGGCTTCGGGAAGATCTGCTCGTGCTCCTTCTGGTCGACGGAGACGATCCGGCCGTCCCGGTCGAACACGATGCAGCGGCTGGAGGTGGTGCCCTGGTCGATGGCGGCGATGAAGGGGCCGGCGGTGTGCGCGTCGGTCACTGTGTGCTCCTGGTAATTCCGGGTTTATGGGGCTTTACGTACGGCGCGTGCTGGAAGTTTCCCGCCGGAGCGGGGAATCGCTCCTAGGCGAATGCGACGTTGTAGATGCCTGCCGCGATGGCACCGCCGATCAGCGGACCCACCACGGGGACCCAGGCGTAGCCCCAGTCGGAGCCGCCCTTGTTGGGCAGCGGCAGCAGGGCGTGCACGATGCGCGGTCCGAGGTCGCGGGCCGGGTTGATCGCGTACCCCGTCGGGCCGCCGAGGGAGAGGCCGATGGAGACCACGACGAGCGCGGTGACCAGGGCGCCCAGGGTGCCCAGGCCGTTGCCCTTGTCGTTCAGGCCCTGGGTGAGCACGGCGAGCACCAGCACGACCGTGCCGATGATCTCCGTGGCGATGTTCTGCCAGGCGACCCGGACCTCGGGGCCGGTGGAGAAGACGCCCAGCACGGGGCCCGCGCCCTTCTCCTGGGCCTCGACGGCCTTGACCTTGGTGTCCTGCGCACCCGGGCCGCCGACTATCTCGCGGTCGGTGAGGTGAGCGTGGAACTGACCGTAGTAGGCGACCCAGACCAGGGCGGCACCGATCATGGCGCCGAGAACCTGTCCGGCCCAGTAGACCGGGACGTTCTTCCAGTCGCCGTCCTTGATGGCGATGGCCAGCGTCACGGCCGGGTTCAGATGGGCACCGGACAGCGGTGCCGAGGTGTAGACGGCCGTGAGCACCGCGAAGCCCCACCCGAAGGTGATGGCGAGCCAGCCGGCGTTGCGTGCCTTGGAGGCCTTCAGCGTGACGGCGGCACAGACGCCGCCGCCGAGGAGGATGAGTATGGCGGTACCGATGGTCTCGCCGATGAAGATGTCGGAGCTGGACACCCGCGACTCCTTTGTCCTACGTCCAGGGAAGTTCGATACCGGCCTGGCGTTGTCACACTCTAGCGCGTATTGCCGGTAGCTGTTCGACAATGTCGACCGATGGACGGGAGTCTTGCTTCGGCGTTACGAGCACGTCAAGGGCTGTGGACTCGAAAATCTGATCGTTACTGATCGCCGCGGTCTCCGTGATCTTCTCCGCAGGTGAGCGCGGACATGCCGAGGACCGGGACGCCGTACGACGACCCGGTCCTCGGCGGATGCCGACGTGCGCGTCAGAACCGCCCGGCGCCCAGATCCCGCGACACCGCGCGGGCGCAGTCCCGCACCGCGGCGATCAGCTCGGGCCGCAGCGCCCTGTCGTCGTCGGACCGGCACAGCCGCTCCACGGCGCCGGTGATGCCCACCGCCCCGACCGGCATGCGCCGCCGGTCGTGGATCGGTGCGGCGAGGGAGGCGACGCCCTCCCAGGTCTCCTCCACGTCGGCCGCGTACCCGCGCGCGCGGGTGACGTCGAGGAGGTGCTCGAAGTCCTCCGGCTCGCACGCCGTCCGGTCGGTGAACGCCTTGCGGTCGGCCTCCAGGGCCTCGCTGTGCGCCACCGGGTCGTAGGCCGACAGCACCTTGCCCAGGGCCGTGGAGTGCAGCGGCTGCATGGCCCCGATCTCCAGGACCTGCCGGCTGTCGTCGGGCCGGAAGACGTGGTGCACGATCAGCACGCCCTGCTGGTGCAGGACACCCAGGTAGACGCTCTCGCCGCTGGAGCGGGCCAGGTCGTCGGCCCAGACCAGGGCGCGGGCCCGCAGTTCGTGCACGTCGAGGTAGGTGGTGCCCAGGCGCAGCAGTTCGGCGCCCAGCTGGTAGCGCCCGGAGGCGTCGTCCTGCTCCACGAAGCCCTCCTGCTGGAGGGTGCGCAGGATGCCGTGGGCGGTGCCTTTGGCCAGGCCCAGCGACGAGGCGATGTCCGACAGGCCGAGCCGCCGCTCGCCGCCCGCGAGCAGCCGCAGCATCGCGGCCGCCCGTTCGAGCGACTGGATGTTCCGTGCCATCGCCGTACTGCCTCCGTCCCCTTCGACCGCCGACGAGCGGCACCACAGCCCTCGTTCGGCAATGTCGAACACTACCGGTCGATGTCGACCTCTCGCTAATGGCAGGCCGCCATTTTTCAGCCACCGGCGGCCGATCCGTCACCCATCGGCCGATCCTGCACCACCGGCGTCCGGCCCGTGGACGCGCTGCCCATCCAAGCCCACTCCCGGTTACGCTGGCGCGGTGCGCCCATCCCGGATGCCCTCCGGCTGTCCGGGAAGCCGCAAAGCCGACAGCCGTCGCATCCGAGGGAGCCCTTTTCATGGCCTCGTTGCCGCCGACCCCTTCCGCAGACAGCCGGACCCGTGCGTCCGCGCTCCGAGAAGCCCTGGCCACCCGCGTGGTCGTGGCCGACGGAGCCATGGGCACCATGCTCCAGGCACAGGACCCCACGCTCGAGGACTTCGAGAATCTCGAAGGCTGCAACGAGATCCTCAACCTGACGCGCCCGGACATCGTCCGTTCGGTGCACGCCGCGTACTTCGACGTCGGCGTGGACTGCGTGGAGACCAACACCTTCGGCGCCAACCTCACCGCCCTCGGCGAGTACGACATCCCCGAGCGCGTCACCGAGCTGTCCGAGGCAGGCGCCCGGATCGCCCGCGAGGTGGCCGACGAGTTCACCCGCAGCACCGGGCAGCAGCGCTGGGTGCTCGGCTCGATGGGACCGGGCACCAAGCTGCCCACCCTCGGCCACACCACCTTCGGCGCCATCCGGGACGCCTACCAGCAGAACGCCGAGGGCCTGCTCGC
Source organism: Streptomyces sp. NPDC029044 (assembly GCF_040637495.1). Classification (NCBI taxonomy): domain Bacteria; kingdom Bacillati; phylum Actinomycetota; class Actinomycetes; order Kitasatosporales; family Streptomycetaceae; genus Streptomyces; species Streptomyces sp. NPDC029044. Next base: position 206,546 of record NZ_JBEZWN010000007.1, on the reverse strand, counting down.
CGGCGGCGCCGACGCGCTGCTCGTGGAGACCACGCAGGACCTGCTCCAGACCAAGGCCTCCGTCATCGCCGCCCGCCGGGCCATGGAGGCCACCGGCCACTCCGTCCCGCTGATCGTGTCGGTGACGGTGGAGACGACCGGCACCATGCTGCTCGGCTCCGAGATCGGCGCGGCCCTGACCGCCCTGGAGCCCCTCGGCATCGACATGATCGGCCTGAACTGCGCCACGGGCCCGGCCGAGATGAGCGAGCACCTGCGCTTCCTGTCCCGGCACTCGCGCATCCCGCTGTCCTGCATGCCGAACGCGGGCCTGCCCGTGCTGACCAAGGACGGCGCCCACTACCCGCTGACCGCGCCCGAGCTGGCCGAGGCACAGGGCACCTTCGTCCGCGACTACGGCCTCTCCCTCGTCGGCGGCTGCTGCGGCACCACCCCCGAGCACCTGCGGCAGCTGGTCGAGCGGGTCCGGGACACCGCCCCCACCGAGCGCGCCCCGCAGCCCGAGCCCGGCGCCGCCTCCCTCTACCAGTCGGTGCCCTTCCGGCAGGACACCTCCTACCTGGCCATCGGAGAGCGCACCAACGCCAACGGCTCGAAGAAGTTCCGCGAGGCCATGCTGGAGGCCCGCTGGGACGACTGCGTGGAGATGGCCCGCGACCAGATCCGCGAGGGCGCGCACATGCTCGACCTGTGCGTGGACTACGTCGGCCGCGACGGCGTGGCCGACATGGAGGAACTGGCCGGCCGCTTCGCCACCGCCTCCACCCTGCCCATCGTGCTGGACTCCACCGAGGTCGACGTCATCCGGGCCGGCCTGGAGAAGCTCGGCGGCCGCGCGGTGATCAACTCGGTGAACTACGAGGACGGCGACGGCCCCGAGTCCCGTTTCGCCAAGGTCACCGCCCTCGCCCAGGAGCACGGCGCCGCCCTCATCGCGCTCACCATCGACGAGGAGGGCCAGGCCCGCACCGCCGAGAAGAAGGTCGAGATCGCCGAACGGCTCATCGACGACCTCACCGGCAACTGGGGCATCCACGAGGAGGACATCCTCGTCGACTGCCTGACCTTCACCATCTGCACCGGCCAGGAGGAGTCCCGCAAGGACGGTATCGCCACCATCGAGGGCATCCGCGAGCTCAAGCGGCGCCACCCGAAGGTGCAGACCACGCTCGGCCTGTCCAACATCTCCTTCGGCCTCAACCCGGCCGCCCGCATCCTGCTCAACTCCGTCTTCCTCGACGAGTGCGTCAAGGCGGGCCTGGACTCGGCGATCGTGCACGCCTCCAAGATCCTGCCGATCGCCCGCTTCAGCGAGGAGGAGGTCCAGACCGCCCTCGACCTCATCCACGACCGCCGCGCCGAGGGCTACGACCCGCTCCAGAAGCTCATGGAGCTGTTCGAGGGCGCCACCGCCAAGTCCCTCAAGGCGGGCAAGGCCGAGGAACTGGCCGCCCTGCCGCTCGACGAGCGCCTCAAGCGCCGCATCATCGACGGCGAGCGCAACGGCCTCGAAGCGGACCTCGACGAGGCCCTCCAGGAGCGGCCCGCGCTCGACATCGTCAACGAAACCCTGCTGGACGGCATGAAGGTCGTCGGCGAGCTGTTCGGCTCCGGCCAGATGCAGCTGCCGTTCGTCCTTCAGTCCGCCGAGGTCATGAAGACGGCCGTCGCCCACCTCGAACCGCACATGGAGAAGACCGACGAGGCCGGCAAGGGCACCATCGTGCTGGCCACCGTCCGCGGCGACGTGCACGACATCGGCAAGAACCTCGTCGACATCATCCTGTCCAACAACGGCTACAACGTCGTCAACCTCGGCATCAAGCAGCCGGTCTCCGCGATCCTGGAAGCCGCCGAGGAGCACCGGGCCGACGTCATCGGCATGTCCGGTCTCCTGGTCAAGTCCACCGTGATCATGAAGGAGAACCTGGAGGAGCTGAACCAGCGCGGCCTGGCCTCCGGCTACCCGGTCATCCTCGGCGGCGCCGCCCTCACCCGCGCCTACGTCGAGCAGGACCTGCACGAGATCTACGAGGGCGAGGTCCGCTACGCCCGTGACGCCTTCGAGGGGCTGCGCCTGATGGACGCCCTCATCGGCGTCAAGCGGGGCGTGCCCGGCGCGAAGCTGCCCGAGCTCAAGCAGCGCCGGGTGCGGGCCGCCGCCCCGGCCGCCGTCGAGGAGCGCCCCGAGGAGGGGCACGTCCGCTCCGACGTCGCCACCGACAACCCCGTGCCCACCCCGCCCTTCCGCGGCACCCGCGTGATCAAGGGCATCCAGCTCAAGGAGTACGCGAGCTGGCTCGACGAGGGCGCCCTGTTCAAGGGCCAGTGGGGCCTGAAGCAGGCCCGCACCGGTGAGGGCCCGTCCTACGAGGAGCTCGTCGAGAGCGAGGGCCGGCCCCGGCTGCGCGGCCTGCTGGACCGGCTCCAGACGGAGAACCTGCTGGAGGCGGCCGTGGTCTACGGCTACTTCCCGTGCGTCTCCAAGGACGACGACCTGATCATCCTCGACGAGCAGGGCAACGAGCGCACCCGCTTCACCTTCCCGCGTCAGCGCCGCGGCCGCCGCCTGTGCCTGGCCGACTTCTTCCGCCCGGAGGAGTCCGGCGAGACCGACGTCGTCGGCCTCCAGGTCGTCACCGTCGGCTCGCGCATCGGCGAGGAGACCGCGCGGCTCTTCGAGGCCAACGCCTACCGCGACTACCTCGAACTGCACGGGCTGTCCGTGCAGCTGGCCGAGGCGCTCGCCGAGTACTGGCACGCCCGGGTGCGCTCCGAACTCGGCTTCGCCGGCGAGGACCCGGACGAGATGCAGGGCATGTTCGAGCTGAAGTACCGGGGCGCCCGCTTCTCCCTCGGCTACGGCGCCTGCCCCGACCTGGAGGACCGCGCCAAGATCGCCGACCTGCTCCAGCCGGAGCGCATCGGCGTCCAGCTGTCCGAGGAGTTCCAGCTGCATCCCGAGCAGTCCACGGACGCCATCGTGATCCACCACCCGGAGGCCAAGTACTTCAACGCCCGCTGAGCCCGTCCCGGCGCGGGCCGAGTCAGGCGCACAGGCGCCTCCCGGCGCACGGGCCGAGAGAGGCGCACGGGCCAAAAGAAGCGTTTCGTCCGCGCACGACGTAGACTGGTCGGTCCACCGCAGGCCGGTTCCCCTCCTGGGAACCGGCCTGAACGTCCCTCAAGGAGGTACGTGGATGACCAGTACGGTCCCCGCGCTCGGCACCCTTACGGCCGAAGGCTCAGCTCTGCAAGCCGTGCTGCTCGACATGGACGGCACCCTGGTGGACACCGAGGGCTTCTGGTGGGACGTCGAGGTCGAGGTCTTCGCCTCCCTCGGCCACACCCTCGACGAGTCCTGGCGGCATGTCGTGGTCGGCGGCCCCATGACCCGCAGTGCGGGCTTCCTCATCGAGGCCACCGGCGCCGACATCCCCCTCGACGAGCTCACCGTGCTCCTGAACAACGGCTTCGAGGCCCGCATCGACAGCGCCCTGCCGCTGATGCCGGGCGCCGGACGGCTGCTCGCCGAGCTGTACGAGTACGAGATCCCCACCGCCCTCGTCTCCGCCTCCCACCGGCGCATCATCGACCGGGTCCTGACCTCGCTCGGAGCCCACCACTTCAGCCTGACGGTGGCCGGTGACGAGGTGCCACGCACCAAGCCCCACCCGGACCCGTACCTCGCCGCCGCCGCGGGGCTCGGCGCGGACCCGGCCCGGTGCGCCGTCATCGAGGACACCGCCACCGGAGTCGCCGCCGCCGAGGCCGCGGGCTGCCAGGTCGTGGCCGTGCCCTCCGTGGCCCCCATCGCCCCGGCCCTGCGCCGCACGGTCGTCACCTCCCTCGAAGAGGTCGACCTGACATTTCTGCACGGGCTGATGACGGAAATGCGCTAGGCGTTCACCCAGCGTGCAGCGAGGTTAGGGCGGTAATTCCGAAGACGAATTCGACCCCCTCCCGACGATCGAATTCCCGTGCCCCCGAACCCGTTTACGCGTGTGACGTTCCCCACGCGAACCGGGGTCGACAGTCGACCCGTCATGTGCTGCGCACCCCCTCCGGGGGGCCATCGGCGCGCCCTTGTGTCCCGATTGGTGGAACGCTGCACCAAAGCTTCCACTGTCGGGTTTTCGGTCTGTCCGCGCCTGGTTCCGCAGCGTGATGGGTGCTCAACTCCGGTGGCTGCGAACCCTCCTGCCGGTCCGGACTAATCTCGATGCGAGAACATCGCCCCACCTCCGTGATCCGCTGCGCCACCCCTGCATGCCGGGTACACGGAGTCGACAGCTCTGGAGAAACTCGAGCATGAACCGCAAGACTTTGGTGCTGCCGGCCGTGATCGGCCTGCTCGCGCCGGTGCTCGCCGCCTGCGGCGGGTCCGACAGCGGGAGCGGCGACAGCGGCGCGATCGTCGTCGGCACCACGGACCGGTTCACCGCCTCGAAGGACGCCCCCGCGCCCCTCGACCCGGCGTACGCCTACGACGTCGGCACCTGGAACATCCTGCGCCAGACCGTGCAGACCCTGATGATCCAGCCGCGCGGCGAGGGCGAGCCGGTACCCGAGGCCGCCGAGCGCTGCGGCTTCACCGACACCGGCAACGAGCGCTACGCCTGCACCCTGCGCGACGGCCTGAAGTTCGCCGACGGCAACGCTGTCACCGCGGCCGATGTGAAGTACTCCATCGACCGCGCCCGCTCCCTCAAGGCCGACAGCGGCGTGTTCGCACTGCTGTCCACCATCGACACCGTCGAGACGCAGGGCGACCGCGAGGTCATCTTCCACCTCAAGACCGCCGACGCGACGTTCCCGTACAAGCTGTCGACCCCCGTCGCCGGCATCGTCGACCCCGAGGACTACCCGAAGAACAAGCTGCGCGACGGCTTCGACCTGGAGGGCTCCGGCCCGTACACCCTCAAGGCCGACGTCGAGGACGGCGAGCTGGTCAAGGCCGAGTTCACCAAGAACCCCGAGTACAAGGGGGCCCTCGAGGTGAACAACGACAAGGTCGACATGGTCTCGTACAAGGACGCCGACGCCATGGGCAAGGCCCTCGACGACGGCGACATCGACCTGATGACCCGCACCATGTCGCCCGATCAGATCCGCGAGCTCTCCGGCGACGCGGACACCGACGTCGACCTCGTCGAGATGCCCGGCCTGGAGATCCGCTACCTAGGCTTCAACACCGACGCCCCCACGGTGAAGTCCAAGGCCGTACGCCAGGCGATGGCCCAGGTCGTCAACCGCAGCGCGCTGGTCTCCAAGGTCTACGGCTCCCAGGCCGAGCCGCTGTACTCGCTGGTCCCGGCCAGCGTCACCGGCCACTCCAACTCGTTCTTCAACAAGTACGGCGAGCCGAACGTCACCAAGGCCCGCTCCCTGCTCAGCCAGGCGAACATCACCACCCCGGTGAAGCTCACCCTGCACTACACGACCGACCACTACGGCCCGGCCACCAAGAAGGAGTTCGAGGTCCTGCGCGACCAGCTGAACTCCAGCGGCCTGTTCGACGTCGGCATCAAGGGCACCCCGTGGGACACCTTCCGCCCGGCTGAGAAGAAGGGCGAGTACGACGTCTACGGCATGGGCTGGTTCCCGGACTTCCCGGACGCCGACAACTTCCTCGCGCCGTTCCTCGACGCCGACAACACGCTCGGCTCGCCGTACGACAACAGCCGGATCCGCAACACCCTGATCCCGGAGTCCCGCCGTGAGGCGGACCGGCTGTCCGCCTCCTCAAGCCTGACGGACATTCAGGACATCGTCGCGGGTGACGTGCCGGTGCTGCCGCTGTGGCAGGGCAAGCAGTACGTCGCCGCACGCGACGACATCACGGGTACCGCCTACGCGCTCAACTCCGCCTCGACGCTCCAGCTGTGGGAGCTCGGGCGGGGCGTGAGCGGCTGACGCACCCGCTGGATCCCCGGGGCCTGTGACCGCGGCCCCGGGGAGCCGTGCCCCGGAGCCAGGGAGACGCTCCGGGAGTTCTCGAGAACCGACGACAAGGCACACACGTGAACATACGCAACCAGTGGCCGGTCCTGCCCATCGTGGCGGGCCTCGCCTCCGGACTGCTGACCGGCTGTGGAACGGAGAGCGGGGACTCCGCGGGGGACGGCTCCAACGTGGTGGTGGGGATGTCCGACGACGTCCTGGCCACCGACCCGGCCTCCGGCTACGACCCCGGCTCCTGGCTGTTGTTCAACAACGTCTTCCAGTCCCTGCTCAGCTTCCCCAAGGGCGCGACGGAACCGCAGCCCGAGGCCGCCGAGAGCTGCGCGTTCACCGACACGCAGACCACGGTCTACAAGTGCACGCTGAAGGACGGACTCAAGTTCAGCAACGGTGACGAGCTCACCTCCGAGGACGTCAAGTTCTCCTTCGACCGCATGCTGAAGATCAACGACCCCGACGGGCCCGCGATCATGTTCCCCATGCTCGACAAGGTCGAGACGCCGGACGCGAAGACGGTCGTCTTCCGCCTCAACACGGCCGACGCCACCTTCCCGAGCAAGATCGCCTCCGGCGCCGGCTCCATCGTCGACCACACCCAGTACGACGCCGACGGCCTCCGCAAGGACGGCGAGGCGGTGGGCTCAGGCCCCTACCAGCTCGACTCGTTCGACGACGGGCAGGCGGTCTTCTCCGTCAACGAGAACTACAAGGGCACCGCCAAGGTGAGCAACACCGGCGTGACGCTCAAGTTCTTCGACGGCGACCAGACCGCCCTGAAGCAGGCCATCCAGAACGGGGACGTCGACATCGCCTACCGCGGTCTCACCGCGGGCGACATCGCCGACTCGGAGAAGGCCGACGACGGCACCGGCGTCGAGGTCGTCGAGGGCAGCAGCGCCGAGGTCCAGCACCTGGTGTTCAACATGGACGACCCGGTCACCGGCAAGCTCGGCGTCCGCAAGGCCATCGCCCACCTGCTCGACCGCGAAGCCCTCATCAAGGACGTCTACCAGGGCACCGCGACCCCGCTGTACTCGATCATCCCGGCCGGCATCGCGGGCCACAACACGGCCTTCTTCGACACCTACGGCGCCCGCCCCTCCCGGTCCAAGGCCCAGGCCGCCCTGCGCGAGGACGGCATCACCGGCAAGGTGAAGCTGACCCTCTGGTCGACCCCCTCCCGCTACGGCCCCGCCACCGACCAGGAGCTGAACGCCATCGCCGGCCAGCTCAACGCCAGCGGCCTGTTCGACGCGAGCGTCAAGTCCGTCCCGTTCGCCCAGTACGAGAAGGACATCGCCGCCGGCAAGTACGGCGTCTACGTGAAGGGCTGGGTGCCGGACTACCCGGACGCCGACAACTTCACGGCCCCCTTCTTCGGCAAGGGCAACGTGCTGAACAACAACTACGACAACGGCACGATCACCAGCTCGCTCATCCCGCGCACCGCTGCCCTGACCAACCGGGCCGCCACCGACAAGGAGTACGGCGAACTGCAGGACATCGTCGCCGACGAACTCCCCGTCCTGCCGGTCTGGCAGGCCAAGCAGTACGCGGTCGTCCGCGACGGCGTCTACGGCCTGGAGTACTGCCTCGACGCCTCGACGGTCTTCCGCTTCTGGGAGCTCAGCAAGGACGCCTGACGCTTTCTGGGAGCTTCAGCAAGGACGCCTGACGCTCAGGAGCCCAGAAGGGCGCCCCCCACTCGCGGGGGGCGCCCTTCTCGCGTACCTGCTCCCGGCCGCTACTGCGCGCCGGGACGCACCAGCCCGCTCTCGTACGCGTACACCGCCGCCTGCACGCGGTCGCGCAGACCCAGCTTGGTCAGCACATGCCCGACGTGCGTCTTGACCGTGGTCTCGCTGACGAAGAGGTCGGCGGCGATCTCCGCGTTCGACAGCCCGCGCGCCACCAGCTTCAGCACCTCGACCTCGCGGTCGGTGAGCGTGTGCAGCACGTCCGGCACCGGCTCGTCCCCCGACGGCAGATGCGTGGCGTACTTGTCGAGCAGCCGGCGGGTGATGCTCGGCGCGAGCATCGCCTCGCCCCCCGCGACGACCCGGATGGCCTGCACCAGCTCGTTGGCCGGCGCATCCTTGAGCAGGAACCCGCTGGCACCGGCGCGCAGCGCCTCCACCACGTACTCGTCGAGGTCGAAGGTGGTCAGCACCAAGACCTTCGCCGGGCCGTCCCGCCCGGGCCCGGTGATCTGCCGGGTCGCCTCCACACCGTCCATCCGCGGCATGCGAATGTCCATCAGAACCACATCGGGCTGTAGCGCACGCACCTGGTCGAGTGCCTGCAGTCCGTCACCGGCCTCCCCGACGACCGCGATGTCCTGCTCCGCCTCCAGAATCATCCGGAAGCCGGTGCGCAGCAGCGGCTGGTCGTCGACCAGTAGGACGCGGATGGCCACGTGAGTCTCCTTCGCTAGTCCGGCCCCATTCTGCCCTGCACGGGCCCGCCGGACTCAGCCGCCCTCACCGGGCCGCGCCGGCACCTCAGCCGCGCCCACCGGCAGCGGGTACGGCGGGGGAGTGCCGCCGAACTCCGGGCAGTGGGCCTGGTGATCGCACCAGCCGCACAGCTTCGTGGGGCGCGGCCGCCAGTCGCCCGTCTCGGTCGCCAGCCGGATCGCCTCCCACAGTGCCAGCAGCTTGCGCTCCACCCGCTCCAGATCGGCGAGGACGGGGTCGTACGTCAGCACCTGGCCACTGCCGAGATAGACCAGCTGGAGCCGCCGGGGGACCACGTTCTTCAGCCGCCACACCACCAGGGCGTAGAACTTCATCTGGAACAGGGCGCCCTCGGAGTACTCCGGCCTGGGCGCCTTCCCCGTCTTGTAGTCGACGATCCGGACCTCACCCGTGGGCGCCACGTCGACCCGGTCGATGATGCCGCGCAGCCGCAGCCCGGACTCCAGCTCCGCCTCGACGAACAGCTCCCGCTCGGCCGGCTCCAGACGGCTGGGGTCCTCCAGGGTGAACCAGCGCTCGACGAGCTGCTCCGCCTCGCCCAGCCAGCGCGCCAGCCGCTCGCCCTGCGGATCGTCGGCGAACAGCTCCACGACCTCCGGCCGCGTCTCGCGCAGCCGGTCCCACTGGCCCGGGATCAGCGACTTCGCCCGGGGCGGCGTGCGCTCGGCGGCGGGGGCGTCGAAGAGCCGCTCCAGGACCGCGTGCACCAGGGTGCCCCTGGTCGCCGCCTCGCTCGGCTTCTCCGGCAGCCGGTCGATGACCCGGAAGCGGTAGAGCAGCGGGCACTGCATGAAGTCACTGGCACGTGAGGGCGACAGCGAGGCGGGCGGTATGGCGGCGGAGCCCGTCACGAGGTCGCTCACGGCGGCGGTCTCGGCCGCCGCCTCCGCCACCGTCCGCGCCTCCGCCGCCGTGTCCACTGCCGCCTGCGCGGGCCCCGCCGGAAGCGACGGATCCGCCGCCGCGGCAGGACTGCTCCCGGACGCCGCCGCGCCCTCGCTGCTCGTCTCCATGCCCCAGACCATACGGCCCGCCACTGACAGTGACCCAGCCGCGTTCGTGGGGGAACCCGGGAGGGGAGGTCGACGTACGGGAAACACAGGGGTGCCGGGGCGGAACGCACCTCGACGGCCGCATACCATCGACTCGAGACCCTCCCGTCCGGCAGGCGCGGGAGACGCTTCGACGAGGGGACACCGGTGGACGAGAGCGGCGGGCGCGGGCAGCCGCGGTCCGGCAACGACGAGTCGGCCGAGCGCCACGAGGGGCTCCCGCCCCGGGCCACCGACCCGGCCCCCGCCGACGGACAGCCCACGGACGAACACGGCCCCGCCCCCGAGCAGCCCACGGACCAGCACGACCCCGCTCCCGAGCGGCCCACGCGGGGAGTAGAGCCGGCCGGCCCGGCAGTGCCTGGCGCCACACCGGCAAACCCTCCGCACATCCCGGGGAACGACACGGCGCCGCCCCGGCCCCACGCCGACGCTGCGCCGGACCCGCGGACTCCCGACGCCGCACCCACCCGCGCCGACGCGCCGGCTCCCGCCGGGAGCGCCGGTGACGGTTCGCCGGAGGCCGGCCCGCGCCCGGACCGCGCCGACGTCGACCGCCCGCACGCGGGGCCCGCCCGCGCCGCTGCCGCCGAGTCGCCGCGGTCGACGCCGTCCCGCGCCGAGGGCGCCGGTGACGGTGGGCCGGAGGCCAGTCCGCACTCCGACGGCCCGTACACGGCACCGGCCCACGCCGAGGCCGGAGGGGGTGAGGGTTCGCCGGAGGCCGGCCCGCGCCCGGACCGCGCCGAGGCCGGAGGTGACGGTTCGCCGGAGGCCGGCCCGCAGCCGGACCGCGCCCATGTCGACGGTCCGCGCGCGGCAGCCGGTGACACCGACGTAGCGGCTGCCTCGCCGGCCCCCGCCCAGAGCGCCGGTGGCGGTTCGCCGGCGGCGGACACGCACCCGGACCGTGCCTACGCCGATGGCCCGCGCGCGGCAGCCGGTGATGCCGGCGCAGCGCCGGCACCGTCGGCCCCCGCCGAGGCTGACCGTGGCGGCTCGCCGGAGGCCGGCACGCACCCCGACCGCGCATACGCGGGCGGCCCGCACGCCGCGCCCGCCCCCGGCCGGCCCGAGGCTGACCCGCTGCGCAAGGCCCCGGCCGCGGGCCACGCCCCGGGCGCCGGCGATGCGCCTCACCGGGAGCAGCCCTCCGCCCCCGGCCACCCGAGCCACCGACCCGGCACTCACGCCCCCGCCCCCGGCGACCGGCCCCTCGCCCACTCCGCCGACGGCAAGGGCCCCGCTCCCCAGCGCCCGGAGCCCCGCGGCGGGCTGCTCATGGGGCGGCCCTTCGGCGTGCCCGTGTACGTCGCACCGAGCTGGTTCCTCGTCGCCGCGCTGATCACCTGGGTGTTCGGCGGACAGCTGGAGCGCGTGCTGCCCGAGCTCGGTGCCGCCCGCTACCTGGTCTCCCTCTTCTTCGCGGTCGCCTTCTACGCCTCCGTGCTCGTCCACGAACTGGCCCACACCGTCGCCGCCCTCCGCTTCAAACTCCCCGTCCGCCGCATCCAGCTCCAGTTCTTCGGCGGCGTCTCCGAGATCGAGAAGGAAGCCGAGACCCCCGGCCGGGAATTCATCCTGGCGTTCGTCGGCCCCCTGCTCTCCCTCGTCCTCGCCGGCGCCTTCTACGGCGCCGCGCAGACCGTGGAACCCGGCACCGTCCCCGGCGTCCTGCTCGCGGGCCTGATGATCTCCAACCTCATCGTGGCCGCGTTCAACCTCCTGCCCGGCCTCCCCCTCGACGGCGGCCGCATGCTCCGCGCCGTCGTCTGGAAGATCACCGGCAAGCCGATGAAGGGCACCATCGCCGCCGCCTGGGTCGGCCGCGCCCTGGCCGTCTCCGTGCTCATCGGACTGCCCCTGCTGACCCAGTCCGGCGCCCTCGGCACCGACGCCGCCGACAACGTCGGCATGGACACGGTCCTGGACGCCCTGCTCGCCGCGATCCTCGCCGCGATCATCTGGACCGGCGCGGGCAACAGCCTGCGCATGGCGCGCCTGCGCGAGCACCTCCCCGAGCTGCGCGCCCGGGCCCTCACCCGCCGCGCCGTCCCCGTCGAGACCGACACCCCGCTCTCGGAGGCCCTGCGCCGCGCCAACGCCGCCGGGGCCCGCGCCCTGGTCGTCGTCGACGCCGACGGCCAGCCCCTCTCCCTCGTCCGCGAGGCCGCCATCGCGGGCGTGCCCGAGCACCGCCGCCCCTGGGTCGCCGTCAGCGGCCTCGCCCAGGACCTCACCGACGGCATGCGCATCTCAGCGGAACTGTCCGGCGAGGAACTCCTGGACGCCCTGCGCGCCACCCCGGCCACCGAATACCTGGTGGTGGAGGAGACCGGCGCGATCTACGGCGTCCTGTCAGCGGCCGACGTGGAGCGCGCCTTCGTGAAAGCGATGGCGAGGCCGTCCTAGGCTCTGGCGCCCGAGTGGTCGGAGGCCCTCTCCGGGGCCGGTAGGCTGGTCACATGTCCGAACCGACCGGTGCCGCCCGCAGGCGCGGGCCCTTCAAGGTCGGGGACCAGGTTCAGCTGACCGACCCCAAGGGCCGCCACTACACGTTCACGCTCGAGGCCGGGAAGAACTTCCACACCCACAAGGGTTCCTTCCCCCACGACGAACTGATCGGTGCTCCCGAGGGCAGCGTTGTCCGTACCACGGGGAACGTCGCCTACCTCGCGCTGCGCCCCCTGCTCCCCGACTACGTCCTGTCCATGCCCCGCGGCGCCGCCGTGGTCTACCCCAAGGACGCGGGGCAGATCCTCGCCTTCGCCGACATCTTCCCCGGCGCGCGCGTCGTGGAGGCGGGCGTCGGCTCCGGCTCGCTCAGCAGCTTCTTGCTGCGGGCCATCGGCGACCAGGGCATGCTGCACAGCTACGAGCGCCGGGCGGACTTCGCCGAGATCGCCCAGGCGAACGTGGAACGCTACTTCGGCGGCCCGCACCCCGCCTGGCAGCTCACCGTCGGCGACCTCCAGGACAACCTGTCCGACGCCGACGTCGACCGCGTCATCCTCGACATGCTCGCCCCCTGGGAATGCCTGGAGGCCGTCTCCAAGGCGCTCGTCCCCGGCGGCATCCTGTGCTGCTACGTGGCCACCACCACCCAGCTCGCCCGGACCGTCGAGTCCATCCGCGAGATCGGCAGCTTCAACGAGCCGAGCGCCTGGGAGTCGATGATCCGCAACTGGCACATCGAGGGCCTGGCCGTCCGCCCGGACCACCGGATGATCGGCCACACCGGCTTCCTGCTCACCGCCCGCCGCCTCGCCGACGGCGTCGAGCCGCCCATGCGCCGCCGCCGCCCCGCCAAGGGCGCCTACGGCGAGGACTACGCGGGCCCCAACGCCGACGGCGGCTCCGGCCGCTGAGGCAAGCCCGCCACCACATCCAACGCACCGGCGCCGTGCCGGAGTTCCCGGACCCGTACCGGAACTCCGCCACGGCGCCTCTGCGTTGCCGCCCCGGGTGAACCCCGCCGGAACGCCATTGACCTGCCGAGAAGGCCCCAGCGGCCAGGAGCCGCCGCAGCACACGCCCCGCCCACACCGGCCCGCTGACACAGCGGCAGGAACCGTAACCCTTCTGACTTCCCCGGCAGGAGACGCGCACACCCCGCCGTTCCCTCGCGCTGTGACGTGTGGCACCATGCAGCCACCCCACCGGCACAGCCTCAGGAGACCCTCCTAGTGCAGTCTTCCGCCGTCCCGGAGCTCGCCCACACCCACACCCGCCCCATCCACTGGCTCGCCACCGCGACAGCCGTCGCAGGCGTCGTGGCCTTCTCCTCCGTCCTCCAGCCCGGCGCGGCGACAGCGGCCCAGCCGGCCGCCCCACAGACCAAGAGCGCTCCGGCGCACACGACTCCACCCGACCCGGCCGCCGTGACGTTCCCGGTCGAGTGCGGCCCGGTCAAGGCCGTGGTGAAGAAGAAGGCCTCCGGAGACCTCGACGGCGACGGCCGGCCCGAGACGGTGGCCGTCGTCCACTGCGACTCCCCGATGGGCACCCCGCCCGACGGCGTGTACGTCCTCACGCGCGGCGCCGACGGCGGCAAGCCGCGCGTCGTCGCCACCCTGCTGGACCCCAAGGACGGCACCACCGTCACCGACTTCGCCGTCTCCGGCGGCGCCGTCACGGCCACGCTCCTCGGCTACTCCTCGACCGACGTACCGCGTTGCTGCCCCGACGTGAAGAGCGACGCGAAATGGCGTTGGCACAGCGGCTCGTTCGTCCGCTCGGCCCCGGCCGGCGCCCGCAGCGTCTGAGGCCCCTGCGACGGCGCGTGTGAGATATCAGACAGCAGTAACGGAACGTAGAGAAGTGGTCACTCCGCGTCCGGTCCGTACACCTCGGCCCTGTCCGAAACCCGCCGCACATGGATGCACTCGCCCGGACACTCCTTCGCGGAGTCGATCACGTCCGTGAGAAGCGGCAGCGGAACGGGCGTTGTCGCCCCCTTGTCCTGAAGCAACTCGTCGTCGGCGCTCTTCACATAGGCCAGACCGTCGATGTCCAGCTCGAACACCTCCGGCGCGTACTGGGCGCAGATGCCGTCACCGGTACACAGGTCCTGGTCGATCCAGACCTCCAGCTCCGCACCATCGGCCCCGGCCACCTGCTGCACGCTCATCTCTCCTGCCGTTTCTCCGCCGAGCCACATCGGGAATCCGGCCAGCTCCGGCGGGTGTTGAACAGTTCGACCCTACCTCCGGCTGGGTTCCAATCATGTTCGCTGGGTATTCCCCTGGCGTGAGGGAGAGCGCAAGGGTGAAGATCGGACACACCCCGACCGTCTTTGTGATCTAGGGGTTTCAATCGACACCCGCCCAGGTAGGGTCTGGAAGCGTCCAGCTCCCCTTGGAGGAGGTGAGGACCGTGGCAGCCCACGACGACGACATGAACCGCGGCATCCGCCCGGGACGCGGGTCCGACGACCCGGCCGGGCAGATTGCCTACCTTGAGCAGGAGATCGCCGTCCTGCGACGCAAGCTCGCCGACTCTCCGCGACACACGAGGATTCTCGAAGAGCGGATCGTCGAGCTGCAGACCAACCTGGCCGGCGTGTCCGCGCAGAACGAGCGACTTGCCAACACGCTCCGTGAAGCCCGCGACCAGATCGTGGCCCTCAAGGAGGAGGTCGACCGGCTCGCACAGCCGCCGGCCGGCTTCGGTGTCTTCCTGACGGCCAACGAGGACGGCACCGCCGACATCTTCACCGGCGGCCGCAAACTCAGGGTGAACGTCAGCCCCAGCGTCGAGCTCGAAGAGCTCCGGCGCGGCCAGGAACTGATGCTCAACGAAGCGCTCAACGTGGTCGAGGCCATGGAGTTCGAGCGCGTAGGCGACATCGTCACCCTCAAGGAGATCCTCGAAGACGGCGAGCGGGCCCTGGTGCTCGGGCACACCGACGAGGAGCGGGTGGTGCGGCTCGCCGAGCCGCTGCTGGACGTCACCATCCGCCCCGGCGACGCCCTGCTCCTGGAGCCCCGCTCCGGATACGTCTACGAGGTCGTCCCCAAGAGCGAGGTCGAGGAACTCGTCCTCGAAGAGGTCCCCGACATCGGCTACGAGCAGATCGGCGGTCTCGGCGGCCAGATCGAGGCCATCCGCGACGCGGTCGAGCTGCCGTACCTCTACCCCGACCTGTTCAAGGAGCACGAGCTGCGCCCGCCCAAGGGGGTCCTGCTCTACGGACCCCCCGGATGCGGCAAGACACTCATCGCCAAGGCCGTCGCCAACTCGCTGGCCAAAAAGGTCGCCGAGGTCACCGGCCAGGCCGCCGGCAAGAGCTTCTTCCTCAACATCAAGGGCCCCGAGCTCCTGAACAAGTACGTCGGCGAGACCGAGCGGCAGATCCGCCTGGTCTTCCAGCGTGCTCGTGAGAAGGCCAGCGAGGGCACGCCCGTCATCGTCTTCTTCGACGAGATGGAGTCCCTCTTCCGCACCCGTGGTTCCGGTGTCAGCTCGGACGTGGAGAACACCATCGTCCCCCAGCTGCTCGCCGAGATCGACGGCGTGGAAGGCCTGCAGAACGTGGTCGTGATCGGCGCCTCCAACCGCGAGGACATGATCGACCCCGCCATCCTGCGGCCCGGCCGCCTGGACGTGAAGATCAAGATCGAGCGTCCCGACGCCGAGGCGGCGAAGGACATCTTCGGCAAGTACCTCACCGAGCGCCTCCCCCTGCACTCCGACGACCTCGGAGAGCACGGCGGCAGCAAGGCCACCACCGTCCAGAGCATGATCCAGACAGCGGTGGAACACATGTACACCGAGTCCGAGGAGAACCGCTTCCTGGAAGTCACCTACGCCAACGGTGACAAGGAAGTCCTCTACTTCAAGGACTTCAACTCCGGCGCCATGATCGAGAACATCGTCGGCCGCGCCAAGAAGATGGCGATCAAGGACTTCCTCGAGAAGAACCAAAAGGGCCTCCGCGTCTCCCACCTCCTCCAGGCCTGCGTGGACGAGTTCAAGGAGAACGAAGACCTGCCGAACACCACCAACCCCGACGACTGGGCCCGAATCTCCGGAAAGAAGGGCGAGCGGATCGTGTACATCCGCACCCTCATCACCGGAAAGCAGGGCGCAGACACCGGACGCTCCATCGACACGGTGGCGAACACCGGTCAGTACCTGTAAAAGGCAGGGCGGCTGCGGGTGCCCTCGGCGGGTACCCGCAGCCGACTGTTTTTCAGGCCACGGCTGGAGCAACGCAATGACGCAAATGATCTCCCCACCAGCGCAAAGGCGTTCTAGGCTCTTGCGTACCGCCGAGTCGCGCAGTGCGGGGACGGGCACCGCACACGCAACCGAGCGCCAGCGGTATCTGAGTGGCGCCCACGACCGAGGGTGCCGCCGGGCAAGGAGGGCCGCATGACCGTACGGCGAGTAATGGGCATCGAGACGGAGTACGGGATCTCCGTCCCCGGCCACCCCAACGCCAATGCCATGCTCACCTCGTCCCAGATCGTGAACGCCTACGCGGCCGCGATGCACCGGGCCCGCCGGGCCCGATGGGACTTCGAGGAGGAG
This sequence comes from Streptomyces sp. NPDC029044, assembly GCF_040637495.1. NCBI lineage: Bacteria > Bacillati > Actinomycetota > Actinomycetes > Kitasatosporales > Streptomycetaceae > Streptomyces > Streptomyces sp. NPDC029044. The sequence continues at coordinate 190,018 of NZ_JBEZWN010000007.1, read as the reverse complement.
AACCCGCTGCGGGACGCGCGAGGCTTCGACCTCGCCCGCGAGGCCGCCGACTCCAGCCAGCTCACCGACGAGGACATCGGCCTGGCCAACGTGATCCTCACCAACGGTGCACGGCTCTACGTCGACCACGCACACCCCGAGTACAGCTCCCCCGAGGTGACCAACCCCCGGGACGCCGTCCTCTGGGACAAGGCCGGCGAACGGATCATGGCCGAAGCCGCGGAACGGGCCGCCCAGCTGCCCGGTGCCCAGCCGATCCACCTGTACAAGAACAACACCGACAACAAGGGCGCGTCCTACGGCACGCACGAGAACTACCTGATGAAGCGGGAGACCCCCTTCTCGGACATCGTGCGCCACCTGACGCCGTTCTTCGTCTCCCGCCAGGTCTTCGCCGGAGCCGGCCGCGTCGGCATCGGCCAGGACGGGCACGAGCACGGCTTCCAGCTCAGCCAGCGGGCCGACTACTTCGAGGTCGAGGTCGGCCTCGAGACGACACTCAAACGCCCCATCATCAACACCCGCGACGAACCGCACGCGGACGCCGAGAAGTACCGGCGCCTGCACGTGATCATCGGCGACGCGAACCTGTCGGAGATCTCGACCTACCTCAAGCTGGGCACCACCTCACTGGTCCTGTCGATGATCGAGGACGGCTTCATCGCCGTCGACCTGGCCGTCGACCAGCCCGTCCGCACCCTCCACCAGGTCTCGCACGACCCGTCCCTCAAGCGCCTGGTCACCCTCCGCAGCGGCCGCACACTCACGGCGGTCCAGCTGCAGATGGAGTACTACGAGCTGGCGCGCAAGTACGTCGAGGAGCGGTTCGGGGCCGACGCCGACGACCAGACCAAGGACGTCCTGTCCCGCTGGGAGGACACCCTCACCCGTCTGGAGCACGACCCGATGAGCCTGGCCGGAGAGCTGGACTGGGTCGCCAAGCGGGAGCTCATGGAGGGCTACCGGCGCCGGGACAACCTTGACTGGGACGCGGCGCGACTGCACCTGGTCGACCTCCAGTACGCCGACGTGCGGCCCGAGAAGGGCCTGTACAACCGTCTGGTGGCCCGCGGCCGCATGAAGCGGCTGCTGACCGACGCCGACGTCGAGCGGGCCCGCACGGTGCCGCCGGAGGACACCCGGGCGTACTTCCGCGGCCGCTGCCTGGAGCAGTACGCCGACGACGTCGCGGCGGCCTCCTGGGACTCGGTGATCTTCGATCTGCCGGGCCGGGACTCGCTCCAGCGCGTCCCAACCCTGGAACCGCTTCGCGGAACGCGTAATCACGTCAAGGAGCTCCTGGACCGCTGCCGCACCGCGGAAGACCTGGTCAGGGTCCTGTCGGGCGGGTGACCCCGATGAACGGGTACTCGTCCGTAACCAGCCGGACAGGGTGGAAAGTCCCTGGTCCGGGAATCATCGAGGTGGTCCCCGTACGTTGGAGCAACTGCGGGGCCATTGTCAGACCCGGCGAGTAGGGTCTGATCTTGACCGAGCAACTGTGTCGGGCGAACCGAGCGGGGTGAGGGATATGGCGACCAAGGACACCGGCGGCGGACAGCAGAAGGCCACGAAGTCCACCGAGGAGGTCGAGGAGCAGGCGCAGGACGCGCAGGCCTCCGAGGACCTCAAGGAGCGTCAGGAGAAGCTGAGCGACGACGTGGACTCGGTTCTGGACGAGATCGACGACGTACTCGAGGAGAACGCAGAGGACTTCGTTCGAAGTTTCGTTCAGAAAGGCGGCCAGTAGCCTTCGAATCGAAGGCTTTGGGGGATGTTCGGCTTGCTGAATGAAGAAGGCGTGAGACGCTGCTCGCGGTGCAAGGAGCAGAAGCCGCGAGCAGCGTTCGCCAAGAACAAGTCCATGCGTGACGGCTTGCAGGCTTACTGCCGAGAATGTGCGGCCGCTTACCACCAGCAGAGGCAGGTGGCCAAGGGGCGCAACGTTCGGCCCAGGGTGGAGGTGCCCGAAGGGCATAAGTACTGCCGCACCTGTGGTGAGATCAAGCCGCACAGTGAGTGGACGCGGAACAGTAGCGCTTCGGACGGCCTGGCGACCCTCTGTAAAGCCTGCAAGGCGGTGAAGGGTCGTGCAGGTCACCTGAAGCGCCACTACGGCCTCACCGAAGCCGAGCGGGACGACATGGTCGCCTCCCAGATGGGGCTCTGCATCATCTGCCTAAAGGCCCCGGCCGCCCATGTGGATCACTGCCACAAGACGGGTAGGGTCCGTGGCGTACTGTGCTTCAACTGCAATTCGGCCATCGGCAAGTTGGGAGACGATCCCGACGCCGTCCGCCGGGCCGCCGCTTACTTGGAAGGAATCGCGTGGAAGCCAACACTCGTAGCACCGGGCGTCTACCGGCTGCCTTCCTGACGCCAGGGTCTTCCTCCTTCATGGACTTCCTCTCCGAGCACCAGCCGGAGATCCTGCCCGGCAATCGGCAACTGCCGCCCACCCAGGGCGTGATCGAGGCACCGCACGGGACCACGATCGTCGCCGTGACGTTCCCCGGCGGTGTGGTCCTCGCCGGTGACCGGCGGGCCACCATGGGCAACGTCATCGCGCAGCGGGATATCGAGAAGGTCTTCCCGGCCGACGAGTACTCGGCGGTGGGCATCGCCGGCACGGCGGGCCTGGCCGTGGAGATGGTGAAGCTGTTCCAGCTGGAGCTGGAGCACTTCGAGAAGGTCGAGGGCGCGCAGCTGTCCCTTGAGGGCAAGGCGAACCGGCTGTCGACGATGATCCGTTCCAACCTCGGCATGGCCATGCAGGGCCTGGCCGTGGTGCCGCTGTTCGCCGGGTACGACGTGGACCGCGACAGGGGCCGCATCTTCTCCTACGACGTCACGGGCGGCCGCTCCGAGGAGCAGAACTACGCGGCCACCGGCTCCGGGTCGATCTTCGCGCGCGGCGCCATGAAGAAGCTCTTCCGGGACGACCTCAGTGAGGCCGAGGCCACGACGCTGGTGGTCCAGGCGCTCTACGACGCGGCTGACGACGACTCGGCGACCGGCGGTCCCGATGTCGCCCGCCGGATCTATCCCATCATCACCGTGATCACCGACGACGGCTTCCGCCGGCTCACCGAGACCGAGGCGTCCGAGATCGCACGCTCGATCCTGGAGCGGCGGCTGGAGCAGCCCGACGGGCCGCGGGCCGCGCTGCTGTAGCGGCGATCGTCTTCGTGAGGGTGGTCCAGTGAACCGACGGAATCTTCAAGAGAGGGATGGATAACCGGTGTCGACGCCGTTCTATGTCTCACCCCAGCAGGCCATGGCCGACCGGGCGGAGTACGCCCGTAAGGGCATCGCCCGTGGTCGCAGCCTGGTCGTGCTGCAGTTCGCCGACGGCATCGTGTTCGTCGGCGAGAACCCGTCCCGTGCGCTGCACAAGTTCAGCGAGATCTATGACCGGATCGGCTTCGCGGCCGCCGGCAAGTACAACGAGTACGAGAACCTGCGGATCGGTGGTGTGCGCTACGCCGACCTGCGCGGTTACACCTACGACCGTGACGACGTGACGGCCCGGGGTCTGGCGAATGTGTACGCGCAGACGCTGGGCACGATCTTCTCCAGCGCGGCGGAGAAGCCGTACGAGGTGGAGCTGGTCGTCGCCGAGGTCGGGGAGACGCCCGAGGGTGACCAGATCTACCGGCTGCCGCACGACGGTTCCATCGTGGACGAGCACGGCTCGGTCGCGGTGGGCGGCAACGCCGAGCAGATCAGCAGCTATCTGGATCAGCGGCACCAGGAGGGCATGACGCTCGCGGAGGCGCTGAAGCTGGCGGTGCAGGCGCTGTCCCGGGACACCAACGGCAGTGAGCGGGAGATTCCCGCGGAGCGGCTGGAGGTCGCGGTGCTGGACCGTACGCGTCCGCAGAAGCGGAAGTTCAAGCGGATCAGCGGGCGGCAGCTGTCGCGGCTGCTCGATGCGGGGGCCGCCGGCGGTGAGGCGGAGGGGGCGTCGGAGGACGCCGAGTAGTTCTTACGTGGTGTGACGCGCCCTGGCCGGCGGTTTTGTGGCCGGGGCGCGTCGCTGTGTGCGGGGGCGCGGGTGCTTGCGCCTTCCGCCGGGGGTGGGTCGGGGCCGCGTCGGGGGTGTCCGTCCTCGGAACGGCGCGATGGACCCACTTACCGACTGACTGGCGTTGACGCGCCAACCGCTGCGGGCGGACACCCCCCGACACGTCCCCTTCTCGCCGTACGCGGGTGCGGGCTCGTCCCGCCTGGCTGCGGGCATGCGTGCCGCTGGGGGCGATGGGGGTCCCCCCTGCTCGAGCGAAGCCGAGAGCTTGGGGGAGGGTGGGCGCAGGCGGCACCCCGCTACGCCGGGCTGCGGACCCACCCGCCTTCAGCACCGACGCAGCGGCACAGTCAACGAGGCGGTGCCGTAGAGCTTCGTACGGCGAGCTGGACCGGGATGTCCCCACTCTCGGGCTCGCGGCCCTCCAGGACCGCCAGGAGGGCCCCCATGCCCCGCTCACCGAACAGCTCCGCGTCCAGGCGAACCGTCGTCAGTTCCGGGTCCATGGCCGTGGCCAGGGCCAGGTCGTCGATGCCCGTGACCGACAGGTCGTCCGGGATGCGCAGTCCGAGGCGGCGGGCCGCCTTGTACGTGCCGGCGGCGAGCTGGTCGTCGTCGCAGATCACGGCGGTGGGGCGGGGTCCGGGAGCCGAGAGGCCGGCTTCGGCGGCGGCCACGGCTCCCTCGATGGAGATCGGGGAGTGGGCCGTGCGGATCGACGTGCCCGGTACCTCCGACAGCCTCGCCGCCAGCTCCCGGGCGCGGATCTCGAAGGTCCAGGAGGGGACGTCCGCTGCCAGGTGGAGGAAGGTGCGGTGGCCCAGGGCCAGTAGGTGGTCCGCGGCCTGGCGGACGCCGTCGGCGATGTCCAGGTTGACCGTCGCCGCGCCCAGGCTGCCGTGGGGGTCGCTGTCCAGCATCACCAGCGGCAGCGCCTCGCCGCGGATGGCGGTCAGGGCGTCCGCGGCCATGGAGGAGGCGATGACGCCGTCCAGTGCGGCCTGTGCGGAGGCGAAGGGGTCGCGGGCGGGGCCGATGCCTTCGGGGGAGGGGTAGAGGACCACGCCGAAGCCGTGCTCGGCGGCGACGCGGGCGGCGCCCGTGTAGACGCCGGCGAAGAACTCGGTGGTGAGGGCCGGGACGACGAGGAGGACGGTGCGGGTGCGGCCCAGGCGCAGGTTGCGGGCGGCCAGGTTCGGGCGGTAGCCCAGGTCGCGGGCGGCCTCGCGGACGCGCTCGGCCGTGGCCTCCGAGACGCGGCCGCGCCATTTGTCGCCGAGGACCAGGGAGACGGCCGCCTGGGAGACGCCGGCGGCCTGGGCGACGTCCCGGCTCGTGGGGCGTGTGCTGCCTCGTGCCACCGTCGGGCTGCTCCTTCGTCTGGACTCGTGAACAGCGGACATGGTACGTATGGAAGCCGACGTTATACGTAAAACCTAGGGCGGGGACATGGCCACGGGATATCTGGAGATCCTCCGGGCGCGACACGCCGCCCGGCTGCTGGTCGGCACGCTGGTGGGCCGGCTGCCCTGCGCCACTGCCCCCATCGCGATCGTGCTGTTCGTCCGGGCCGAGGGCGGTACGTACACCCTGGCGGGGGCGCTGGCGGCCGTCTACGGCGTCGCCAATGCGGTGGGGCAGCCCGTGCTGGGCAGGATCGTCGACCTGCGGGGGCAGCCTCGTGTGCAGCTGCCGGCTGCCGTGCTGTCCGGGCTGGCGATGGCCGTCTTCGCCTTCTCCGGCCTCGGGTCGCTGCCGCTCGCCTATGCCGCCGTGGCCGGTGCCGGGCTCTTCACACCGCCTCTGGAGGGCGGGCTGCGGGCGCTGTGGCCGTCCGTGCTGCGGCGGGAGGACCAGGTGCACACGGCGTACGCCATGGACGCCGTGGCGCAGGAGATCATGTTCACCGTCGGGCCGCTGCTGGTGACGTTGTGCGTGTCCCTGTGGTCGGCCCAGGCCGCGCTGCTCGTGCTGAACGTGGTCGGGGTGCTGGGGGCGCTGTCCGTCGTGGTGTCGGAGCCCTCGCGGGCCTGGCGGTCGGCGCCGCGGGAGGCGCACTGGCTCGGCGCGCTGCGCTCGCCGGGACTGCTCGCGCTGCTTGCGGCGTTCCTGTTCATCGGGATGGCGCTCGGGTCCATCACGGTCGCGTCGGTGCCCTATGCGGACGACCACGGCGGAGACGCCGTGTACGGCTGGCTGATGGCGGCCCTGGGCTTCGGGGCCCTGGTCGGTGGCACCGTCTACGGCGCCCGGCAGTGGGCGGGTGAGCCCGCGCGGCGACTGCGGGTGCTGGTGGCTCTTCTGGTGGTGTGTTACCTCCCGCTGATGCTGATGCCGGACGCCGTGCCCATGGTGGCGCTCACCGCGCTCGCCGGGGTCTTCCTCGCGCCCGCCATCGCCTGTGCGTTCGTCCTGGTCGACCGGCACGCCCCGCGCGGCACGGTCACGGAGGCGTTCTCCTGGCTGGTGACGACGTTCACGGTGGGTCACTCGGTCGGAACGGGCGTCGCGGGGCCGGTGGTCGAGACGGGCGGGGCTCTGTGGGGCTTCGCGGTGCCGGCCGTCGCGGGTGGCGTGTCCCTGCTGGTTTTGACCGCCACAGGGCGGGTAGTCGCAGCTCCCGGCCAGGGAGCGGTTGTTGCGGCCGGTTCGGAAAATGATCCAAACCGTGCCGTCGAACCCCGTTTCAGTTCAGGGGATCGGGCGTAATGTTCCCTCATGGACCGCCGCATTTTCGGGCTGGAGAACGAGTACGGCGTCACGTGCACGTTCAGGGGACAGCGCCGCCTGTCTCCTGACGAGGTGGCGCGGTACCTCTTCCGCCGTGTCGTGTCATGGGGCCGCAGCAGCAATGTCTTTCTGCGAAACGGCGCCCGCCTCTATCTCGACGTGGGATCGCATCCGGAATACGCGACACCGGAATGCGACAACGTGACCGAACTGGTCACCCACGACAAAGCAGGCGAGCGCATTCTCGAAGGACTCCTGGTTGACGCCGAACGACGCCTGCACGAGGAGGGAATCGCGGGCGACGTCTACCTCTTCAAGAACAACACCGACTCGGCGGGCAACTCCTACGGCTGCCACGAGAACTATCTGGTGGCCCGGCACGGGGAGTTCTCCCGGCTCGCGGACATTCTCATTCCGTTCCTGGTCACACGGCAGTTGCTGTGCGGTGCCGGCAAGGTGCTGCAGACGCCGCGCGGGGCCGTGTACTGCGTCAGCCAGCGGGCCGAGCACATCTGGGAGGGCGTCTCCTCGGCGACGACCCGCTCCCGGCCCATCATCAACACGCGTGACGAGCCGCACGCGGACGCCGAGCGCTACCGCCGCCTGCACGTCATCGTGGGCGACTCCAACATGTCCGAGACGACCATGCTGCTCAAGGTCGGCGCCACCGACCTGGTGCTGCGCATGATCGAGGCGGGCACGGTGATGCGGGACCTCACCCTGGAGAACCCGATCCGGGCGATCCGCGAGGTCAGTCACGACATCACCGGCCGGCGCAAGGTGCGCCTGGCCAGCGGACGTGAGGCCTCGGCCCTGGAGGTACAGCGCGAGTACTACGAGAAGGCCCTGGACTTCTGCGAGCGCCGGGGCATCCGCACCGGTACCGTCGAGCAGGTCCTGGAGCTGTGGGGCCGCACCCTGGACGCGATCGAGTCCGAGGACCTCGACCGCATCGGCACCGAGATCGACTGGGTCATGAAGTACAAGCTCATCGAGCGGTACCGCGCCAAGCACAACATGACCATGTCGCATCCGCGGGTCGCGCAGATAGACCTCGCCTACCACGACATCCACCGCCGTCGTGGCCTGTACTACCTGCTCGAGAAGAAGGGCCAGGCGGCCCGTATCTGCAACGACTTGAAGATCTTCGAGGGCAAGTCCGTCCCGCCGCAGACCACTCGGGCCCGGCTGCGCGGCGACTTCATCCGGCGGGCCCAGGAACAGCGCCGTGACTTCACGGTCGACTGGGTCCACCTCAAGCTCAACGACCAGGCACAGCGGACCGTGCTGTGCAAGGACCCGTTCCGTTCCGTGGACGACCGGGTGGAGAAGCTGATCGCCGGAATGTGAGCCGGCGCCGGCCAGTGCGAGAAGCCGATGCCCGGGGGTTTTCACACCTCCGGGCATCGGTCTTTTCCCGGCCGTGTCCGGCCGTTCCTCAGCGGCCCGGGCGGGGCCGTGTCGCGCGGTGAGGCGGGTGCGGAGCGGGTACGCCGTAGAGTGGCGGACATTGCCCCCACACCACCGATCCCAGTTGGACTGATGAACTACAACACGAAACGACGCGTGGCCGCGTTGCTGGCCGTTCCCGCCCTGTTGTTCACCGCCGCGTGCGGATCGGACGACGGGAACAACGGCGACACGGCGGGAGGCGTCGCCGAGATCAAGGGGAAGGTCGGGGCGAAGCCCGAGATCTCCGTGCCCAAGGACGGCAAGCCGTCCGACGAGACCGTGGTCAAGACGGTCTCGGCGGGCAGCGGGACCCCGATCAAGGGTTCCGACTTCGTCCGCCTGGACTGGACCGTCGAGAAGTGGGACGGGGGCCAGGAGCTCGGCGGCACCTGGGCCGCGGGCGCGACGGGTGACAAGGCTCCCCGCCGGCAGTCCATCGAGCAGATCGGCAAGCCGAGCCAGCAGCTCCCCGAGAAGGTCCTCGACGCGGTGAAGGGCAAGAAGCCCGGCAGCCGGATCCTGGTGCAGGGCACCGCGGGCGATCTGATCGGCCAGAGCCTGAACACCTCCTCCGGGATCTCCGCCAAGGACGTGCTGATCTGGGTGGTCGACCCGGTCGGTGCCGCGAGCGTCGACACCAAGGCCGAGGTCAAGGGTGAGCAGGCGCCCTCCGAGCCGGGCATGCCGGAGGTGAAGTCCCCGTCGCAGAAGGCCGCGGTCATCACCGTCCCCAAGGGGGAGAAGGCTCCGAAGGACCTCAAGGAGCAGGTGCTGATCAAGGGCGACGGCAAGAAGGTCGAGGCCGGCCAGGGGCTCATCGCCCAGTACACCGGCGTCAAGTGGGAGGACGGCAAGAAGTTCGACTCCTCCTGGGACCACGGCGGCGCCACCGCCTTCCAGATCGGCAACGGCTCCGTGGTGGCAGGCTGGGACAAGGGCCTCGTCGGCAAGCACGTGGGCGACCGGGTGCTGCTGGTGATCCCGCCCTCGCTCGGCTACGGCGCGAGCCCGCAGAGCGAGCTGTCCAAGAACACGCTGGTCTTCACCGTGGACATCCTCGGCACGGTCTGACCCGGCCGTTCTGTGAGACTGTTCCCGACGCAGGTCACGTAACAAGGAGAGATGAAGTGAGCATCGACAAGCCCGAGATCGACTTCCCGGGCGGCGAGCCCCCGGCGGACCTCGAGATCAAGGACATCTGGGAGGGCGACGGCCCGGTCGCGCAGGCCGGCCAGACCGTCACCGTGCACTACGTGGGTGTCTCCTTCAGCACCGGCGAGGAGTTCGACGCCAGCTGGAACCGCGGCACGCCGTTCCGCTTCCCGCTGGGCGGCGGCCGGGTCATCAAGGGCTGGGACCAGGGCGTGCAGGGCATGAAGGTCGGCGGCCGCCGCCAGCTGACCATCCCCGCGCACCTCGCCTACGGCAACCAGAGCCCGTCCCCTCTGATCAAGCCGGGCGAGACGCTGATCTTCGTGGTCGACCTGCTCGGGGTCTGAACAAGCTCCGAACAGACTCGATCATGTGGGGCCCATGCCTGTTCGGGCATGGGCCCTCGGCTTTTGCCGTGCCACCGTGTGGCGGTACGGTCATCGCTCGTAAGCACCATAGGGAGGCGAAGCGCGTCGATGGCCATTGCCAAGGCGGAGCGGCTGATGAATCTGGCGCTGTGTCTGCTCGGGACCCGGCGGCCGCTCAGCAAGCGTGAGCTGCGCGACTCCATCGAGGCCTACGTCGAGGCCTTCGGGCCGGGCAACGGCGCGTCCGGCTCCGATGATTCCTTCAACCGCATGTTCGAGCGCGACAAGGACGATCTGCGCGAGCTCGGGCTGGTCATCGAGACCGTCGAGAGCCTCGACGGCGAGATCGGCTACATGGCCCGCCGGGACAGCAACCGCCTGCCGCCCATCACCCTGGACGCCGAGGAGGCCGCCGCCCTCGGGCTGGCCGCCAAGGTGTGGCAGCAGGCCCGGCTCGCCGGAGCGGCCAGCGGCGCCCTGCAAAAGCTGCGCGCGGCCGGTCTTCCCGAGGACGTCGACCCGTACGGGTCGCACGGGGCGCTGGAGCCGCGCATCCCCGTGCACGAGGCCGCTTTCGAGCCGCTGATGCTGGCGTGCCGGGACCGCCGGCCCGTCGCCTTCGACTACCGCAAGGCCTCGGCCGCCCACCCCGAGCAGCGGCACGTCGAGCCGTGGGCGCTGGAGTGCTGGCGGGGCCACTGGTACCTGGCGGGCTGGGACCGCGACCGGGGCGCCGAGCGGGTCTTCCGGCTGTCGCGGATCACCGGCAAGGTCCGCTCGCGCGGCGGGCGCTACACCGCTCCCGTGCCGGACGTCGTCACCGTCCGGGAGACCGTGGCGGGCTGGGCCGGGGAGATCGCCGACCGCTCGGCGCGGATCCGGCTGCGTGCGGGCGCGGGCTACCCCCTTCGGGCGAAAGCCACCGCCGTCCGGGAACTCGGCGACGGCTGGGACGAGTTGGAGATTCCGTACGGCCACGGGCTGGACGCCTGGCTGGTGGAGTTCGGACCGGACGTGGTCGTCCTGGAGCCCGCCGAGCTGCGGGCCGACGTGGTGGACCGGCTGCGGGCCGTGGCCAAGGGCTGAGGGGGAGCGGAAACAGTGGCAGGCAAACCGGTCAGGCCCGTGAACGCCATCGACCAGACCCGGCGGATGCTCTCGCTGGTGACGTATCTGAAGGAGCGCCCCGGAGCCCGGGTCGAGGACGTCGCGCGTGCCTTCGGCATCAGCGAGGACGAGCTGGTCTCCGACCTGGACGTGCTGCCCATGTGCGGCACCAGCTTCCGCGGCGGCGACCTGCTCGACATCGACACCGACGGTGAGCGCATCTGGTGGCACAACCCGGCCGCCCTGGCGGCGGAGGCAGCCGAGCCGCTCCGGCTCGCCGCCGACGAGGCCACGGCCCTGCTCGTCGCCGCCCGGGCGGTCTCCACGCTCCCCGGATTGCGCGAGAGTGACCGGCAGGCACTGCTGCGGGCGACGGCCAAGGTGGAGACCGCGGCCGGTGAGGCGGCGGGCGCCAGTTCGCGTCTGTCCGTGACCTTCGAGTCCGAGGGCGGCGTCTTCGCGGACGTCGACCGGGCGATCGCCGAGCGCCGCAGGCTGTGGATCCGCTACTACTCGCCGGCGCGCGACGAGGTCACCGAGCGGGAGATCGACCCCATCCGCCTGGTCAGCGTCGGGCACACGTACGTCGAGGCCTGGTGCCGCCGCTCCGAGGCGCGCCGCACCTTCCGGCTCGACCGGGTGGCCGAGATCAAGATCCTGGACGAGCCGTCGGCGCCGCCCGAGATCGAGCTGAGGGACCTGTCCGAGGCCTTGGTGCAGCCCGCGGCCGAGGACCCGGAGGTCGTGGTCGAGGTCGGGCCCGGCGGCCGCTGGGTCGCGGAGTACTACCCGCACGACAGTGCGGATGAGCTCCCGGACGGCGGGTTGCGTATCACCCTGCGGACCCCCGATCCGGCGTCGCTCCGGCGCCTGGCCCTGCGGCTCGGGCGGGACGGCCGGATCGTCTCGCCGCCGGAACTCGCCGACAGCGCCCGGCAGGCGGCCCGGGAGGCACTGGCGGCGTACGACGGGATCGAGGCGGAGCGGACGGCTCGCGCCGTGGAGGCCGGCGCCCGCGGGCCTCAGGCGGTGCACGCGGTTCCGGACGGGTCCGGCGACGGACCCGGGTGAGCCACCGGCGTCCGTCCGAGGGCCCGCGGCCGGTACGGCCGGGCCGCGACACCGGCCGTGGCGCCCCGGAGGCGAACCACCCAGAAAGAGGAGCGAGGGCTTGAGCGAGTCGGCGACGTCCGGTGTGCGGGGCATGACGGTGGAGTCCGCGTTCGCCGGGATGAGAAGTGTGACCCCGGTCGTCTTCAAGGCGGGCTGCCCCGACTGCCGGGGGTGCTTCGAGCTCGCCGCGGGCGCCCTGCGCCTGGCCATCGGCGCCACGAGCCGCACCACCTTCTACTCCTTCACCTGCCCGGAGTGCGGCGCGTCCGTCCGCAAGCCCGCGGGGGAGCGGATCGTGGAGCTGCTCACCGGCGGCGGTGTGCGGACCCTCAGGCTGCACTCCACCGTCTAGGGGATCCTCAGACCGCACCACCGTCCAGGGGGCCGGCCGTCCGCCCGACCGGGACGGTCTAGGCTCGGCGTCATGTTCTGGCCGATGTTCGCGGTTGCCGTGGGGTTCGTGGGTCTCGTCGTGCTCGGGGTGCTCGCCGTGCGGGTGTTCGTGGAGGCACAGCGCCTGGGCAGGCAGGTGACGGACTCGGCGCGCCGTATCAACCGGGCCGCCGAGGATCTGGAGCGGGCGGCGGGGAGTGCGGCCAGGTCGGTGGACGCTCTGTGAGTTCCGCGGGCGGCGGCCATGAGTTGCTTTTGGGACACTTCGCCCTGTCATCCCGGCGGTTCGGACAGGTACTCTGCTGGTCGCGGCCCGGTTAACGAGGCACTGGTCGCGGACGGGAGTACGTACGGGGGATGCAGAGGGATTGCCTCACGTTCACCCCCGAGCGTTACGATCGCTGCCAGCACGATCGTTCGGACATGTGTCCGACCGGTCGGACAGCATCCCACCACAGCCGCCTCGGTGAGAAGGTAAAGACTTATGTTCGGAAGGCTCGGAGCCCCCGAGATCATTCTCATCCTCGTCGTCATCATCCTGCTGTTCGGCGCGAAGAAGCTTCCGGACATGGCTCGGTCGCTCGGCAAGTCCGCCCGCATCCTCAAGAGCGAGGCCAAGGCGATGAAGGACGAGAACAAGTCCTCCACGACCCCGGCCGGCCCGCCCAACAACGACGAGCCCTCGCAGCGCACCATCCAGGCAGCGCCCGGCGACGTGACCAGCTCGCGTCCGGTCAACGAGCCCACGGACACGACCAAGCGCTGACGCAGGGCCGGTGACCTCCGGCCCGCCGCACGAGATGGGAACGTGGGTTGCTGAAGTCTGCCCGCAAGCAGGAGAAGGATCCCGAGGGGCGGATGCCCCTCGCGGAGCACCTTCGCGAGCTCCGCAACCGGCTCGCCAAGGCGATGCTGGCGATCGTCGCCGTCACGGTCGTCGCCGCCTTCTTCTACAACGACATCATCAACTTGATCACCAAGCCGATCCTCGACTCGGTCGGCTGTGACAAGACCTTCGCGGAGCTGGCCAAGTCGCAGGCCGGCACGAAGCCCTGTGCGCAGATCACCATCAACGGCCTGCTCACCCCCTTCACGCTGGCGCTGAAGGTGTCGCTGATGGCCGGTGTCGTGCTGGCCTCGCCGGCCTGGCTGTACCAGCTGTGGGCCTTCGTCGCGCCGGGACTGCACCGGCACGAGCGGAAGTACGCCTACGCCTTCGTCGCCACGGGCGCCCCGCTGTTCATCGTCGGCGCCTACTTCGCCTACACGGTGCTCCCCACCACGGCGAAGGTGCTCCTGGAGTTCACCCCGGGCGGCACGTCCAACCTCCTTCCGCTGGACGACCTGCTCGACCTGGTCATGCGGATGGTCCTCGTCTTCGGCCTCTCCTTCGAGCTGCCGCTGCTGCTGGTCATGCTCAACCTCACCGGGGTGCTCACCGGCAAGCGCATGCTCGGCTGGTGGCGCGGCATGATCATGGGCATCACGGTGTTCGCGGCCATCGCCACGCCCAGCACCGACCCGCTGACCATGCTGGCGCTCGCGGCACCGATCTGGATCCTGTACTTCGCGGCCGTCGCCTTCTCCCTGCTCAACGACCGCCGGCGCAGCCGTCGCGAGGCCCTGGGCCCCGCCGACGACGAGGCCTCCGAGCTGGACCTCACCCCCGACGACATCGGCGAGATCGAGCCCGTCACCACCAGCCGGGCCGCGCTGCCCGAGCAGGCTGGCTCGGAGCGCTCGGACCGGGTCAACGGTTATGACGACGTGACCTGAAGATCGGCAGGCAGATCGTAGGGTCGGTCGCGTGACCAGCGAGATCACCCTCTTCGTCAACCCCACCGCGGGCCGCGGCCGGGGCGCCCACGCGGCGCAGCCGGCCGCTTCCGCGTTGCGGGCGGCCGGCTTCTCGGTCCGGACGGTCCTCGGGGAGGACGCCGCGGACGCCCTCGTCCGCGCGCGGACGGCCGTCGAGGGCGGCACGGGCGCGCTGATCGCCGTCGGCGGTGACGGCATGGCGGGCCTGGCACTGCGGGCCGTAACGGGCACCCGCACCCCGCTCGGCCTGGTCGCCGTCGGCACCGGCAACGACTTCGCCCGCGCCCTCGGCCTGCCCGTGCGGAATCCCGCCGCCGCGGGCCGCATGATCGCCGACGCCCTCAAGTGCGGCCGGATCCGCGACATCGACCTCGGACGGGTGGGCGACCGCTGGTTCGGCACGGTCCTGGCCGCCGGCTTCGACTCCCGCGTCAACGACCGCGGCAACCGCATGCGGTGGCCCACCGGCCGCCTCAAGTACGACCTGGCGATGGTCGCCGAACTCGCCGGGTTCCGGCCCGTCCCGTACCGGATACGGCTCGACGACGGAGAGGTCCGGGAGGTCGAGGCGACCCTCGTGGCCGTCGGCAACGGCCCCTCCTACGGCGGAGGCATGCGGATCTGCCCCGGCGCCGACCTGACCGACGGGCTGTTCGACATCACCGTCGTGGGGGACTGCTCCCGGGCGACGCTGCTGCGGGTGTTCCCGAGGGTGTACCGGGGGACGCACGTCGGCCATCCGAAGGTAACCGTGCTGCGGGCGGCCCGGGTCGAGATCACCGCCGAGGACGTCACCGGCTACGCCGACGGCGAGCCGCTCGGCCCGCTGCCGCTGAGCGCGCGCTGCGTACGCGGGGGCGTGCGGGTCGTCGGCCCCTGAGGTCCGCCGCCCCTGAGCTGCGCCGATTCCGGGTTTCACAGGAACGGATCCGGATAATGATCGTCCTGTTGTCAGTGCGGCCCGGTACGCTCGAAAGCACGATGACAGAGGACCTCTCACCGGCCGAGCGGTACGCGGCAGCCCGCCTGCGGGCAGCCGAGCAGGCCACCGCGCTCGCGGGCTTCCGCGAGATGTACGACTTCGGTCTCGACCCCTTCCAGATCGAGGCCTGCCAGGCACTCGAGGAAGGGAAGGGCGTGCTCGTCGCCGCGCCCACCGGCTCCGGCAAGACGATCGTCGGCGAGTTCGCCGTCCACCTCGCCCTGAGGCAGGGCAAGAAGTGCTTCTACACGACACCCATCAAGGCGCTGTCGAACCAGAAGTACGCCGACCTGTGCCGCCGCTACGGCACGGACAAGGTGGGCCTGCTGACCGGCGACAACAGCGTCAACTCCGAGGCGCCGGTGGTCGTGATGACCACCGAGGTGCTGCGGAACATGCTGTACGCCGGTTCCCAGACCCTCCTGGGCCTCGGTTACGTGGTCATGGACGAGGTGCACTACCTCTCCGACCGGTTCCGCGGTGCCGTCTGGGAAGAGGTGATCATCCACCTCCCAGAGTCGGTCACGCTCGTCTCGCTCTCGGCGACCGTGTCGAACGCCGAGGAGTTCGGCGACTGGCTCGACACCGTCCGCGGCGACACCGAGGTGATCGTCTCCGAGCACCGGCCCGTGCCGCTGTTCCAGCACGTGCTGGCCGGGCGGCGGATGTACGACCTCTTCGAGGAGGGCGAGGGCCACAGGAAGGCCGTCAACCCCGACCTGACGCGCATGGCGCGCATGGAGGCGAGCCGGCCGTCGTACCAGGACCGCCGGCGCGGCCGGTCCATGCGCGAGGCCGACCGTGAGCGCGAGCGCCGCCAGCGTTCCCGCATCTGGACGCCGAGCCGGCCCGAGGTCATCGAGCGGCTCGACGCCGAGGGGCTGCTGCCCGCCATCACCTTCATCTTCAGCCGCGCCGCCTGTGAGGCCGCCGTCCAGCAGTGCCTGTACGCGGGGCTCCGGCTCAACGACGACGAGGCGCGCGAACGGGTGCGCGCCCTGGTCGAGGAGCGCACGGCGTCCATCCCGAGGGAGGACCTGCACGTCCTCGGATACTACGAGTGGCTGGAGGGCCTGGAGCGCGGCATCGCGGCCCACCACGCGGGCATGCTGCCGACCTTCAAGGAGGTCGTCGAGGAGCTGTTCGTGCGCGGCCTGGTCAAGGCCGTGTTCGCCACCGAGACCCTCGCTCTCGGCATCAACATGCCCGCCCGCTCGGTGGTGCTGGAGAAGCTCGTCAAGTGGAACGGCGAGCAGCACGCGGACATCACCCCGGGCGAGTTCACCCAGCTGACCGGCCGGGCCGGACGGCGCGGCATCGACGTCGAGGGCCACGCCGTCGTGCTCTGGCAGCGCGGCATGAGCCCCGAGCACCTCGCGGGCCTGGCCGGCACGCGCACGTACCCGCTGCGCTCCAGCTTCAAGCCGTCGTACAACATGGCGGTCAACCTGGTCGAGCAGTTCGGGCGGCACCGTTCGCGTGAGCTGCTGGAGACGTCGTTCGCACAGTTCCAGGCGGACAAGTCGGTCGTCGGCATCTCCCGACAGGTGCAGCGCAACGAGGAGGGCCTGGAGGGCTACAAGGCCTCCATGACCTGCCACCTCGGCGACTTCACGGAGTACGCGCGGCTGCGCCGTGAGCTGAAGGACCGGGAGAACGAGATCGCCCGGCAGGGCGTGGCCCAGCGGCGCGCGGAGGCCGCCGTCGCGCTGGAGAAGCTGAAGCCCGGTGACGTCATCCACGTACCCACCGGCAAGTACGCCGGCCTGGCGCTGGTACTGGACCCGGGGCTCCCGGCGGGCCGTTCCAACGGCCACCGCGGTTTCGATCACCACGACGGGCCGCGCCCGCTGGTGCTGACCGCCGAGCGGCAGGTGAAGCGACTGGCGTCCATGGACTTCCCGGTGCCGGTCGAGCCGCTGGAGCGGATGCGGATCCCCAAGTCCTTCAACCCGCGCTCGCCGCAGTCCCGTCGGGACCTCGCGTCGGCGCTGCGCACCAAGGCCGGGCACATCCCCGCCGAGCGGCACCGCAAGCAGCGCTCCCAGGCCGCCGACGACCGGGAGATCGCCCGGCTGCGGACCGCCCTGCGCGCGCACCCCTGCCACGGCTGCAACGACCGTGAGGATCATGCCCGTTGGGCTGAGCGGTACCACCGGCTGCTGCGCGACACCTCGCAGCTGGAGCGTCGGATCGAGGGCCGTACGAACACGATCGCCCGGACGTTCGACCGCATCGTGGCGCTGCTGACCGAGCTGGACTACCTGCGCGCCGACGAGGTCACCGAGCACGGCAAGCGGCTCGCGCGGCTCTACGGCGAGCTGGACCTGCTCGCCAGCGAGTGTCTGCGCGAGGGGGTCTGGGAGGGGCTCGGACCGGCCGAACTCGCCGCGTGTGTCTCGGCGTTGGTGTACGAGTCCCGTGTCGCCGACGACGCGATGGCCCCGAAGGTGCCGTCCGGGAAGGCCAAGGCCGCGCTGGGCGAGATGGTGCGGATCTGGGGGCGGCTGGACGCGCTGGAGGAGGAGTTCCGGATCACCCAGACCGAGGGGGTCGGGCAGCGTGAGCCCGACCTCGGCTTCGCCTGGGCCGCGTACGAGTGGGCCTCCGGGAAGGGGCTCGACGAGGTGCTCCGGGAGGCGGAGATGCCGGCGGGCGACTTCGTGCGGTGGTGCAAGCAGGTCATCGACGTGCTGGGGCAGATCGCGGCGGCGGCTCCGCAGGGATCCTCTGTGGTGAAGAACGCCCGTAAGGCCGTGGATCTGTTGCTGCGGGGTGTTGTCGCCTACTCGTCGGTGGGGTGACGGTTGCTGCGCGGGTGACCGCCGTCGGCGGTTGTTCGCGCCCACGCGGCGGAGCCGCACAATGACACAGCCCCGCGCCCCCGAGAAAGACGTCGTACTGAGGCCCATTCACCCGTCACGGTGAGTGGGCTTTCGTATGCCTGTACGCCGTCACGTAGCGCATTCGAACGATGTCGCAGCGTGTAAACGACTGAGCGTACTATCCCTTCGCGTCCGGTTTCCGGCAGTTGCTGAATATGACACAGCGATGATCCGGTCGGACTAAGCTCGCCCGCAGCGCACCGGCTTGAGATGAATTCGTGCGCTTGTTCCCCAATGTGTGGAAGATCCCGACAGCTTCATGACATACCCCCCTGCAAGTCCTCCCGAACCTCAGTCGACTCCTGTCAGAAGGCCCACATGGTGAGTGTTCAATCCCCTCCCGGTCGCCGTGAACTTCCCTACGCGCGCGTGCTGTTGCTGCCGGCCATAGTCATGGCCGCGGCGACCGGAGCCGCCGTCGCCCTGGTGGCGGAGCCGGCCCGGGGCGCCGTCGGCTGGTGCGGCGGCATCGCCACGGCACTCGTGCTCGCGACGGCGGCCGAGGCGGTGCGCCGCGGCCGCGCGCTGCGCAACCAGCGTGCGGAGCACGCCCGCCACACCGAGCATCTGGAACAGCGGATCGCCGCCCACGAGAACGAACTGGTCCGCTTCTCCAGGGAGATCGTGCCCGCCTCGCTCGATCTGCTGCGCACCGGAGAATCGCCCAGGGAGGTGATCCGCAAGCTCGGCCTCGCCCATCCCGCGTTCCGCGACCTCCCCGCCCCGCAGGCGGAGACGCTGCTGACCGTCCTCAAGATCGTCGACCGCGAAGTGACCATGCGTGACGCCGCCGCGCGCTCCTTCGTCAGTGTCGCCCGCCGCGTCCAGGCGATCATCCACCAGCAGGCCGAGGAACTCCGGGAGATGGAGGAGGACCACGGCCGCAACCCGGAGGTCTTCGACGACCTGCTGCGCATCGACCACGGCAACGCCCTGATCGGCCGCCTGGCCGACTCCGTCTCCGTCCTCGGCGGCGGCCGCCCCGGCCGGCAGTGGCCCCAGCCGGTGTCCCTCTACAGCACCCTGCGCGGCGCCATGTCCCGCATCCTGGAGTACCGGCGCATCCAGCTGTCCTCCATCGCCAAGGTCAGCGTCAAGGGCATCTACGTCGAGCCGGTCATCCACGCCGCCGCCGAACTCCTCGACAACGCCACGCGCTACTCGCCGCCGCAGACCAAGGTGCACGTCACCGCCACCGAGGTGCAGACCGGCGTCTGCATCGAGATCGAGGACGGCGGCGTCAACCTCAACGAGGAGGCCCGCGCCCGGATCGAGGGCATGCTGGAGGCCGCCAAGGCCGGCATCGACCTCCAGGACATCGGCGAGCACCCGCGCCTCGGCCTCGCCGTCGTGGGCCGCCTGTGCACGGCGTACAACATGCAGGTCTCGCTGCGCGCCTCCGCGTACGGCGGCGTCCGCGCCATCCTCATCGTGCCGAGCGAGATGATCACCCACGAGCCCGGTGTCGGACTCGCCCACGGCATCGGCGCCACCGGCATCCCCATGACCGTCGGCATCCCCGAGGGCCCGAAGCGCGCCCCCAAGAGGCGCCGCCCCACCAGTCCGAAGATCCCCGCCACGGTCTCCCTGGAGGACGACGACGTCCCCGAGGTCACCGAGTGGACGGCGAACGGACTGCCGCAGCGCCGCAGCCGGGTGAAGATGCCCCTCGCCGAGCGGCTCGCCCAGCAGGCCGCCAACGAGAAGGCCGACCGCGAGGCCGCCGAGCGCGGCGAGTACAACCCCTGGGCGGCGGCTCAGGAGCCCGAGACCAAGCCCCTGCGCGACATGTCGGCGCCCGACGCCCCCGGCAAGGGTCTGGAGGCCTTCTGGGAGGGACTCAAGCAGGGAATCGAACCCGGCACCCACCCGACCGACTTCATCCGGAACCCGCACAAGTACCTGCACCTGATCAACGACCCGGCTCCCACCGAGGCCGACGACGAGGGGGACCTCAAGTGATCCAGCAGCGAGGCAACTTCGACTGGATGCTCAAGCAGCTCGCCGACGGCGTGCCGGGCATCGAGATGATCGTGGTGCTCTCCGCCGACGGCCTGCGCATCGCCCGCTACGGCGGCGAACCCGACGCGGCCGACCGGGTCGCCGCGGCCTGCGCGGGCCTTCAGTCCCTCGCGGGCAGCGTCTGCCAGGAACTCACCGTCGGCGACGGCGAGATGAAGCTCGTCATGATCGAGATCGACCGCGGCTACTTCTACCTGATGTCCGCCGGCGCCAACGCCTTCCTCGCGGTGCTGTCCGACGTGCGGTGCGAGCCCGGACGGATGAGCGCGATGATGCGCGACCTGGTCGTCCGGATCGGCGGCCATCTCACCAGTCCGCCCCGGCGGAACGGGCAGATCGTATGACGCCTCCGCAACGCCAGAGGCGCGATGTCCTCCCGGAACCGCCCACGCCCGAAGCCGGCGAGGACAAGCCCGGCAACCCGGAGCGGATGTACGTGGTGGCGGGCCCGGACGGTGAACGGGCCGAGCTCGACCTCGTGACCTTAATCGTGGCGCGTGCCACGGACCCGCCGCCGTCAGCCTCTCCCGAGCAGGCGGCGCTGCTCCGACTCTGCGCCGCCCCCCTGTCCGTGGCCGAGCTGTCGGCCTACCTCCACCTGCCGTTCAGCGCGATGGGCGTGCTGCTCACCGAGTTGCTGACGGCGGAACTGGTACAGGCGCGTGCCCCGATCGTCCGCAAGGCGCGCTCCGACCGTTCCCTCCTCGAAGCGGTGATGAATGGACTTCAACGGCTCTGACACCATCCCGGGCCCCCGGACCGAGGACCAGCTGCCCCACACGGCGCAGGCCGCGGCCAAGATCGTGATCGTGGGCGGCTTCGGCGTCGGCAAGACGACCATGGTCGGGTCGGTCAGCGAGATCACACCGCTGACCACCGAGGAGACCATGACGCAGGCCGGCATCGGTGTCGACGACAACTTCGGCTCCGCGTCCAAGACGGCCACCACCGTCGCCATGGACTTCGGCCGGATCAGCATCACCGACCAGCTGGTGCTGTACCTCTTCGGCACGCCCGGCCAGCAGCGTTTCTGGTTCCTGTGGAACGGCTTGTTCGAGGGGGCGCTCGGCGCGGTCGTGCTGGTCGACACCCGGCGGCTGGAGGTCAGCTTCGACGTCATGGGGCGGCTGGAGGAGCGCGGCGTGCCCTTCGTGGTCGCCATCAACTCCTTCCCCGACGCCCCTCGTTACGACGTCGAGGAGCTGCGCACGGCCCTCGACCTCACACCGGACATCCCGATCATCGAGTGCGACGCGCGGCGGCGGGCCTCCAGCCGCGACGTCCTGATGACCCTCATGCGCTTCCTGCACTCGCTCGCCATGACGGGCTCGCTCACCTGAACCGCATCACCCGGCCCACACCTTCCCCCCAGACCTGAAATACCTCAGTTTCGGAGCGATCACTGTGACGCCTGAATCCCACGCCCCGACCGGTACGGACGAACTCCGGCCCGGCCCGCCCCCCGGCTGCCCCGCGCACGGCCTCGGGCCCGGAGGGCTGCACCGGCTGCACGAGGCGGAGGACCTGGGAGCGCTGTACGAGCAACTGCGGGACCAGCACGGTCCCGTGGCGCCCGTACTGCTCCACGACGACGTGCCGATGTGGATCGTCCTCGGCCACGCCGAGAACCTGCACATGGTGCGCTCGCCCTCGCAGTTCTGCCGGGACAGCCGTATCTGGAACCCGCTCAGGGAGGGCCTCGTCAAGCCCGACCACCCGCTGATGCCGCACATCGCCTGGCAGCCGATCGCCTCCCACGCCGAGGGCGACGAGCACAAGCGGCTGCGCGGCGCGGTCATGGGTGCCATCTCCACCATCGACTTCCGCAGTCTGCGCCGCTACATCAACCGCAGTACGCAGGCGATCGTCAACCGGTTCTGCGAGGCGGGCGAGGCAGACCTCGTCGGCCAGTTCACCGAGCACCTGCCGATGGCGGTGATGTGCGAGATCCTCGGCATGCCCGAGGAGTACAGCGACCGGCTCGTCGAGGCCGCCCGCGACGCCCTCAAGGGCACCGAGACCTCCCTCGCCAGCCACTCCTACGTCATGGACGCCCTGAGCCGGCTCACCGCCACCCGCCGCGCCCGGCCGGAGGAGGACCTCGCCAGCTACCTGATCACCCACCCGGCCCGGCTCAGCGACGACGAGGTCCGCGAGCACCTGCGCCTGGTGCTCTTCGCCGCCTACGAGGCCACCACCAACCTGCTGTCCAACGTGCTGCTCACGGTGCTGATCGACCCGCGCTTCCGGGCCCAGCTCAACGGCGGACAGATGACGGTGCCGGAGGCGGTGGAACAGTCCCTGTGGAACGAGCCGCCGTTCAGTACGGTCTTCGCCTACTTCGCGAAGCAGGAGACCGAGCTGGGCGGGCAGCGCATCCGCCGCGGGGACGGGCTGCTCTTCGCGCCGCTCCCCGCCAACGTCGACCCACGGGTGCGGCCGGACCTGAAGGCCAGCATGCAGGGCAACCGCTCCCACCTGGCCTTCGGCGGCGGACCGCACGAGTGCCCCGGGCAGGACATCGGCCGCTCCATCGCCGACGTCGGCGTCGACGCGCTGCTGATGCGGCTGCCCGACGTCGAACTCGACTGCGACGAGGAGGAGTTGCGCTGGACGGCGTCCATCGCCTCCCGGCACCTGGTGGACCTGCCGGTGCAGTTCGCGCCCAAGCCGCCGCAGGACGTGCAGGAGGTGCCGAACCACAAGCCGGTCGCCGCGCAGCGCTCGGACTGGCAGATCGGCACCGCGCAGCAGCCGCAGACCGCACCGGCCGCCGCGCAACCCCAGCCCGTCGCGGCGCAGCCGCAGCCCGTCGCCGCGCAGCCGGCCCCGGCGCAGCCCCAGCCGGTGCCGGCGCAGCCCCAGCCGGCGCCGGTGCCGCCGCAGCCCGCCGTCGCGGAACCGCCCCGCCGCAAGGGCGTCTGGCAGCGGTTCCTGAGCTGGTGGCGCGGCTACTGACCGGCTGACGGGCCGTCGTACGTCCCGGCGGCCCACCGGTCGTGGCCCGCCCAGGCCGCGAGCACCCGGCCGCTGCGGAACCGGTGCTCCTCGCCCGTGACCGGGTCGGTGAACTCCAGTGACCGCGCCAGCAGTTGGAGCGGGCGGCGGAAGTCACCGGCCGGTACGGCGGCGGTCACCTCCGGATAGAGCGGGTCGCCGAGGATCGGCAGGCCCAGTGCGGCCATGTGGACGCGCAGCTGGTGCGTCTGGCCGGTGGCGGGCGCGAGCCGGTACCGGCCGAGCGGGCCGGGCTCCCCGGCCCGGTCGCGGTGTTCGACGAGCTCGACACGGCTCACGGCGTTGGGCTCGCCCGGGACCTCCCGGGCGGTGAGCACCCCCCTCTCCTTCACGATCCGGCTGCGCACGGTCCGGGGCATGGGGAGGGCGGGATCGTACGGGGCTACGGCCTCGTACTCCTTGCGGACCCGGCGGTCACGGAACAGCGTCTGGTACGCGCCGCGCTCCTCGGGGCGCACGGTGAACAGCACGAGTCCCGCGGTGAGGCGGTCCAGGCGGTGCGCGGCGGTGAGGGCCGGGAGGTCCAGCTCGCGGCGGAGCCGGGCCAGCGCCGTCTCGGCGACATGACTGCCGCGCGGGGTGGTGGCGAGGAAGTGCGGCTTGTCGGCGACCACGATGTGCGCGTCCCGGTGCACCACCTCCAGCCGGAAGGGCACCGGCACCTCGTCGGGCAGGTCCCGGTGGAACCACACGAACAGCCCGGGCACATACGGGGCGTCCGCGGCGACGGGCCGTCCGTCCGCCCCGACGATCCGGCCCGCGTCGAACAGGCCGTCGACGACACCGGCACCCGCGCCGGAGAGCCGCTCCACCAGGTGCTCACGCACCGTCCCCCAGGTCCCCGCGGCGGGCAGCCGTACCCGTACCGGGTCAACGCCCCGGCGCTGCGGCAGGGGAGAGGGCGGGAGGTGGCTCTTGCGTCTCATCGCGGCCCAGCGTACGAGGCCGGTGAGCCGACCCGGAAAACCGGTGGGAGCGCCCGGCCCGATCTTGTCAGGATGCGGTCATGCCGTTCCTCATCAGCCCGGTCCTGACTGCCGGGACGCTCACTCGACGACCCCAGCCCGCCCTCCCAGCCGACGGCGGGCTCCTGCTGCGCCCCTGGCGGGCCGGGGACGCGCCCGCCGTGTACGAGGTCTTCCAGGACCCCCTGATGCACCAGTGGCACGCCCGGGCCGCCGACTCCGTGGACGAGGTCGGTGACTGGATCCGTGAGTGGCACCAGGCGTGGGACGACGAGCGGGAGGCGCACTGGGCCGTGGCCGACGTGGACTCCGGGGCGCTGCTGGGCCGGGTGGCGCTGCGCGAGCTGCGGCTCTACGACGGGACGGCGGAGGTGGCGTACTGGACCGCCCCGGCGGCCCGGGGCCGGGTGTCGCCGGTCGGGCCACGACCGCGCTCACCCACTGGGCCCTCGACGAGGCCGGCTTCCACCGGCTGGAACTCCTGCACGCCGTGCGCAACGAGGCCTCGTGCCGCGTCGCCGCCAGAACGGGCTTCGCCCTGGAGGGCACCAAGCGCAGGGCGGCCCTCCAGCCGGACGGATGGCACGACATGCACCTGCACGCGCGGGTCGGCTCCCGCGCACGCCTGCCCTCGTGAGCACGTGAGGAGACGTCCTCAGGCCGCGGACACGCTTTCCTGCTCCGCCTCGATCCGGGCGTTCCACTCGCGCTTGGATTCCTGCCAGCCGTCCTCGTTGTGGCCGCGGCGCCAGTAGCCGGAGATCGAGAGGGACTCGCGCGGGACGTGGCGCTCGACGCGGAGCAGATGGCGCAGCTGCTTCACGAAGTGCGCCTCACCGTGGACGAAGGCGTGCACGCGGCCCTCGGGGAACTCCAGGTTCCGTACGGCCTCGACCAGCGCCTCACCGAGCGGGCGGGCGCCGCGGTGCAGCCAGACGACCTCCACGTCCGAGTCGATCTTCTGCTCCTCCTCGGGCCCGGAGATCTCCACGAAGGCATACGCCCTGGTTCCGCGCGGCAGCGCCTCCAGGGCGCAGGCGATCGCGGGCAGCGCGCTCTCGTCACCGGCGAGCAGATGCCAGTCGGCGCCCGGGTCGGGCGCGTAGGCCCCGCCGGGTCCCATGAAGTGCACGGTCTCGCCCGGCCGGACACGCGCGGCCCAGGGACCGGCCAGGCCCTCGTCGCCGTGGATGACGAAGTCCAGCGTCAGCTCGCGGTGCTCGGCATCCCACTGGCGGACCGTGTAGGTCCGGGTCACCGGCCACTGGTCGCGCGGCAGCTCCTCCCGGACGCGCTGGAGGTCGAAGGGCTCCGCATAGGTGACGCCCGCCGGCGGGAACAGCAGTTTCACGTAGTGGTCGGTGCACGTGTCCGCCGCGAAGTCGGCGAGGCCCTCGCCGCCGAGCACCACACGCTGCATGTGCGGGGTCAGCCGTTCGGTACGGACGACCTGAGCGGAGTGCGCCCGGCGGGGCTGTCGTCCCGGTCGCTCAGCCATGAGGACCTCCCTGTCTCACATAGTTAGGGTTACCTAAGTTAGCACCTCGTCCCCCGATCACACCTCTTGTGCGGCAAGCTCACGTCGTTCTCTTGCAAACGGGTTCAGGTCGCCAGGGTCGTCAGCAGGCGCTCCAGTGATCCGCCGAGCCCCCAGCGGGCCGCCAGCGCCTCCAGTGCCGCCGGGTCGTGCGGCGCCCGCGGCAGGGCCGTGGAGACGTCCGGCAGGGGCACGTCGTCCGCGACCTTGACCACCTTCGGTGCGACCGCGAGATACGGCCGCGCCTCGTCCAGCCGCCTGCGCTGCGTCGGCGTCAGCTTCGACCGCCGGTCCTCGACCGCCGCCAGGATCCCGGCCAGGTCACCGAACTCGGCCAGCAGCTTGGCGGCCGTCTTCTCACCGACGCCCGGCACTCCCGGCAGGCCGTCGCTGGGGTCGCCGCGCAGCAGGGCCAGATCCGCGTACCCGCTGCCGCCGACCCCATACTTCTCACGCAGCACCGCCTCATCGGTGTGCTGGAGGGTGCCCACGCCCTTCAGCGGGTACAGCACGCGCACCCCGCGCGCGTCGTCCACCAGCTGGTACAGGTCGCGGTCGCCCGTGACGATGTCGACCGGGCCCTTCGCCCGCGCGGTGAACGTGCCGATCACGTCGTCCGCCTCGTACCCGGCGACACCCACGCGCGCGATGCCCACCGCGTCCAGCACCGCCTCGATGACCGGCACCTGCGGCGACAGCGTGTCGGGCACCTCCTCCTCGTCCGGGCCCACCGCGTGTTCCTCGGCCACGCGGTGCGCTTTGTAGGACGGGATCAGCTCCACCCGCCACTGCGGCCGCCAGTCGGCGTCCATGCAGGCCACGAGCTGGTCGGGCCGGTGGTCCCGGACCAGGCGGTCGATGAAGTCGAGCAGTCCGCGCACGGCGTTCACCGGCGTGCCGTCCGGGGCCCTGACCGAGTCCGGGACGCCGAAGTAGGCGCGGAAGTACAGGGAAGCGGTGTCGAGGAGCATCAGTCGTCCGGTCACGCCACGCATCATGCCGTACGCCACCGACAGCCCCTCGGTGCAGCGCGAGAACGGTGATGCCATCTGGGTCCGGGACACTCGCGACGACGGACATCACGCCGCCGTCCAATGGTGGACCAGTGGCCAGAGCGCGAGCGATGACCATGTCTGTCATGACTGTGCGGGCAAGTTCGAGGGCGACACGCGCCTGTTCAACGGGGACGCCGGCCCGGCCATGTCCTCCAAGGCGTCCTGACGCGCGACAGGGATCGAGATGCGTCCCGGGCCGATGTGCCGGGACGGCGATGACGGGACGGCGATGACGAAGTGGGCCCCGCCTCCAGGTGCGGCCCACTTCGTCATTGCCCGTGAACGTGGCGCCACGAAACGGATCCGGCCAACTGCACGGAGTTACCCCGGCGCAGTGCGCCGCGCAGGCGTACCGTGGCGGCCCGCTCACAAGTCCCTGCCGGGCGCCCGCGGCTCGTCCTCCGGCCTCCTGTTCCTGTGGAGGAGAGAGGCCTGTGTCGGCGGGTGCTGGGGCCGACGCACTGCCGAGAGCGGTGAGATCAGGGCACACACCCTGCCCATGCCTGCGTCGAGCGCATGAAACGGGTTGCCGAGTGTGCGTAGGGTGCAGACAGGTCAACAGAGAAGTCCGCCCGGTCCGCAGGGGGACTGGGACTCGGGACGACGGGCGAAGGAGGGAGCCGGAGCGATGGGCGACCACAAAGAGCAACACCTCCGGGTGGGCGCGGCCGTGCGCCGACGGCGCCGCGCGCTGGAGCTCACCCTCGCCGTCGTGTCCGCGCGCAGCGGCCTGTCGGTCCCCTTCCTGAGCCAGATCGAGAACGACCGGGCGCGGCCCAGCACCAGCTCCCTGGAGAAGGTCGCCGACGCCCTGCGCACCACGGCGGTGGAGCTCCTCGCCGCGGCCGACCCGGCGTGCAGCGTGGACGTCGTCCGCGGCGACGGCAGCGAGCCGCTGCCCCAGCCCCGGTCCCGCTCCCTGGTCCGCGGCCACCATCAGATGCACGCCTCCGAGTTCACCGGCGACCATGACGCCGGCCGTGAATTCCAGTACCGCAACGACCAGTTGATGTACGTCGCCGACGGCGCGGTGGAGATCGAGGCGGAGGGCCGCGCCTACCGCCTCGGCCGCGGCGACACGCTGTACCTGACCGGCGGCGTTCGGCACCGCTGGCGGGCGGCCGAGTCGGACACCCGCGTGATCGTCGTCGCGGTGGCGGAGCACATCGAGGCGATACGGGACCGGCCACGCCGGTGAGAGTGGTCTCGCTGGTCCCCTCGCTGACCGAGGCCGTGGCCCGGTCCGCGCCCGGAACCCTGACCGGCGCCACCGACTGGTGCACGCATCCCGCCGGTCTGGACGTCGTACGCGTCGGCGGTACGAAGAACCCGGAGACCGACCGGATCCTGTCCCTCGCGCCCGATCTGGTGATCGCCAACGAGGAGGAGAACCGCGCCCCCGACCTCGCGGCCCTGCGCGCGGCGGGTGTCGAGGTCCTGGTGACGGAGATCCGTGATGTGCCGCAGGCCTTCCGGGAACTGGCCCGGGTGCTGGCCGCCTGCGGGGTGACGGACCGGCCGCGCTGGCTGGACGAGGCGGAGGAGACCTGGTCGTCCCTGCCGGAGCCCGGGACGCGGCTCACGGCGGTCGTACCGATCTGGCGCCGCCCCTGGATGGTCCTGGGCCGCGACACCTTCGCCGGTGACGTCCTCGCGCGCCTCGGCGTCGACCATGCGCACGCGACGCACCCCGACCGCTACCCACGCCTCCCGCTGGAGGAACTGCGCGCCTGTGACCCGGACGTGGTGGTCCTGCCGGACGAGCCGTACCGCTTCACCGCCGGCGACGGCCCCGAGGCCTTCCCCGGCCTGCCCTGCGCGCTCGTCAGCGGACGGCACCTGACGTGGTACGGGCCTTCACTGGCCGAGGCACCGCGGGTACTGGGCCGGGCCCTGCGAGCAGCTCGCCCCTGAGCAGCCCGCGCGCGGTGCCCACGACGGCGGTGCCCCACGCCGCGACCAGCACCGCGTACAGCACGACCGCCGGACCCGCGTAGGCCAGGAGCCCGGTGTGCCGGGCCAGCGCCTCGGCGCCCGTGACACAGGTGCCGACCGGGAAGGTGAAGGACCACCAGGTCATCGAGAACCGCATCCCGTGCCGCCGGGCGCGCAGCACATGGGCGGCGGCCAGGCAGAACCACAGCAGCGCGAACCCCATCACGGGCACGCCGTACAGCACAGCGAGGGCACCGAAACCCTCGCCGTACGGCTCCGGTACGACCCCGGGCGCGACGTCCGCGAAGGCGCCCACGGCCGTGGTGGACTGCCCGAGCGGACCCAGCACGAGGAACAGCGTCGGAGTGAGGGCGAGGGGCAGCGGCCCGCCGGTGAGCGACCGGGCGAAGACCAGCGGCAGCATGACCAGGGTCGCGAGCAGGCTCAGCCCGAACAGCGCGAAGCAGACGAGCAGCAGCGTCTCCCGGGCCTGACCGGGCGGCAGGTGCGGCACCAGCAGCGGCCCGGCGGCGGCGGACACCATGGGCGCGACGAGCGGCAGCAGCCATACGGGCGTGGCCTGCCCCGGCTCCACCCGATGCCGTACGGCCATCAGATACGGCACGGCGACGGCCGCGGCCAGACCGGTCACCGTCCCGGCGGTGAACAGCACGGCGTCGAGCGCCACGGCCGCCCGCAGGCCGATCAGGTCCCGGCCGACGGTGAGGGCACCGCAGCCCACGGCCAGCAGGGCCATGGCGAGGCAGCCGTAGAAGGGTGCCGTCGCCGGGTCGAGGAGGTGGGCGCGCGCCTGGTCCCGGTGGCGGTTCCAGTGCACGGCCCGACCCGCGAGCAGGACCAGGAGCAGGACGAGCGACAGAGCCCACACCCCCACGAGCACGGCGCGCAGCCCCGGGACGTGCGGCGGGAGGGAGGCTCCGGCGGTGGCGACGACGGCGGTGCCCATCACGGTGGCGTACCAGTTGGGTCCGAGGTGACGGACGGAGAGGGGGTGCGCGAGGGGCTGGGCTGCGGTGACCATGACTCCACGGTGAGGCCGGGGCAGGGGCACCACCAGGGACCATGCCTCTATGGCGGCATAAGCTGGGTTTATGAGCAACGCGGATGAGCAGGCCGGGCCGATCGTCTCCGGCTCCCTGGCGCACCGGGTGCCGGATCTGGGCGCCCTGGAACTGCTGCTGGCGGTGGCGCGGCTCGGCAGCCTCGGCGGTGCGGCGCGGGAACTCGGCATCACTCAGCCCGCGGCCAGCAGCCGGATCCGGTCGATGGAGCGGCAGCTCGGCGTGGCGCTCGTCGACCGCTCGCCGCGCGGGTCCCGGCTCACGGACGCGGGGGCGCTGGTGACGGACTGGGCGCGGCGGATCGTGGAGGCGGCGGAGGCGTTCGACGTGGGCGCGCAGGCGCTGCGCGTGCGCCGCGACTCCAGGCTGCGGGTGGCCGCGAGCATGACCATCGCCGAGTACCTGCTGCCGGGCTGGCTGCTCGCGCTGCGGGCGCAGCGGCCCGACACGGCGGTGTCGCTGCACGCGGGCAACTCGACGGTGGTGGCCGAGCGGCTGCTGTCGGACGAGGCGGATCTGGGGTTCGTCGAGGGGCTGTCGGTGCCGGCCGGTCTGGACTCGGCGGTCATCGCCCACGACCGGCTGATAGTGGTGACCGCGCCGGGGCACGCCTGGGCCCGGCGGCGGCGGTCGCTGGCCGCGGAGGAACTGGCGTCGACGCCGTTGATCCTCCGCGAGAAGGGGTCCGGGACGCGGCAGGTGCTCGACGCGGCGCTCGGCGGGCTGGCCCGGCCGCTGATCGAGCTGTCGTCCACGACGGCGGTGAAGGCGGCGGCGGTGAGCGGGGCGGGGCCGGCGGTGCTGAGCGAACTGGCGGTGGGGGAGGAGCTGGCGATGCGGCGGCTGGTGCCGGTGCCGGTGGACGGGGTCGCCCTGGCGCGGGATCTGAGAGCGGTGTGGCCTACGGGGCACCGGCCCACGGGGCCGGCGCGGGACCTGCTGTCGCTGACGCGGGGGTAGTTTCTCGCCCCCGCCGCCCCTACCCGTCCCATCCCCAGGGGCGCTGCCCCTTCGACCCCGCCGGGGGCTGCCGCCCCCAGACCCCGGCTTCGGCCTGAACGGCCTCGTCCTCGAGCGCCGAACGGGCTGAGTTGCCCGAGCCCGGCTTCTCGGCCGGCTGCTTCGGGTGGTGGGTGGGCACAGGCCGGGGGTCCAGGGGGCGGAGCCCCCTGGGGGTTCAGCTCCCTGTTGCCGCCTCCACCAGCGCCCTCATCACCCGTACGTCCTCGCCCATCTCCGGATGCCACTGCACGCCCAGGACCCAGTCGGCCGAGGGGAGTTCCACCGCCTCCACCGTGCCGTCCGCCGCGTACGCCGAGGGGACCAGGCCCTCGCCCAGGCGGTCGACGGCCTGGTGGTGGTAGGTCGGGACGAACGTCTCCTCCGGCACGACCCCGGCGTACAGACTCCCCGGCACCGGCTTGACGGCATGCCCCCCGAAGACGCCCACGACCTCCGCGTGCCCGTCGATGTGCTGCACGAGCGTGCCGCCGAGGGCGACGTTCAGCAGCTGCATGCCCCGGCAGATCCCCAGCAAGGGCACGCCCGACGCCAGCGCCGCGTCGATCAGCGCCAGCTCCCAGGCGTCCCGGTCCGGCGCGGGCGGCCCCGTCCGCTCCTCGCGTTCCGCCCCGTAGCGGACCGGCTCGACGTCCGGCCCGCCGGCGATGACCAGCCCGTCCAGCCGGGCCACGGCCTCGGCGGCCCGCTCCGGGTCGTCCGGGGGCAGCATCGCGGCCAGGCCGCCCGCCCGCTGCACCAGACGCGGGTAGCCGACCGGCAGCAGCGCGGCCTCCAGCTCCCACACGCCCCAGCGCGCACCGGACTCCAGATAGGTGCTGACCCCGATCAACGGCCTGGCCACGACAACTCCCTCACCACTCGAACACCTAGTCCCGTGCCAACTCTGCCTCGGCCGCCGCCAGTGCCGCGAACTCCTCCTCCGGCGCCTTCGCCACCAGCCGCTTGCGGCTGTACAGGCCGAAGTACCCGACGGCCACGGCGTAGACCACGAGCGCGATCAGCGCCGCCGTCACATCCACGAGGAACGTGGCCACCAGCGCCGCACAGGCCAGCACCAGCGCGACCGACGAGGTCAGGATTCCGCCCGGCGTACGGTACGGCCGCGGAAGCTCCGGCTCGCGGCGCCGCAGCACGATGTGCGACAGGGACATCAGCGCGTAGGAGATGGTCGCCCCGAAGACCGCGATGTTCAGCATCCGCGCGCCGTTGCCGGAGACCGCCGCCAGCAGGAAACCGATCGTGCCGGGCACCAGCAGGCCCAGGTAGGGCGCCTTGCGGCGGCTGGTGAGCGACAGGAAGCGCGGCAGATAGCCCGCCCGGGACAGGGCGAACAGCTGGCGCGAGCCCGCGTAGATCAGGGAGAAGAACGACGCCACCAGGCCGGCCAGGCCCGCGTAGTTCACGATCCGGCTCAGCGTCGTGGCCTCGCCGTTCGGCTGGAGTGCCTCGACCAGCGGGTTGCCCGCCTCCTGGATCGCGTCGGAACCGCGTGCCCCGGCCGCCGCGAAGAAGGTGACCACCGCGAGCACCACCAGGATGCCCATCGACCAGCGGATCGCCTTCGGCAGCGTGCGGGCCGGCTCCTTGGTCTCCTCGGCGGCCAGCGGCACGCCCTCGACGCCGAGGAAGAACCACATGCCGAACGGGAACGCCGCCCAGATGCCGAGCAGGCCGAACGGCAGCCAGGAGCTCGACCCCGCGGCGGAGGCGTCGACCGGGATGTCGTCCAGCGACGCGAAGGAGAAGTCGGGCAGTGCCGCCAGCGCGAACACGATCAGGGCGACCACGGCGATGCCGGTGACGACGAAGCTGAAGCGCAGCGCCTCTCCGACGCCCCACAGGTGGATGCCTAGGAAGATCGCGAAGCAGACCAGGTACATCGGCCAGCCGGACTCCAGGCCGAACAGGCCCAGCGACTCGACGTAGTCGCCGATGAAGATGACGATCGCGGCGGGCGCGAGGACGTACTCGATGAGGATCGCCGTGCCGGTCAGGAAGCCGCCCCACGGGCCCAGCGCCCGCCGGGCGAAGCCGTAGCCGCCGCCCGCGGTGGGCAGGATCGAGGAGAGCTCGGCGAGGGCGAAGACCATGCAGGCGTACATGGCGCCCATGAGGACCATGGCGATCGCCAGGCCCCCGAAGCCTCCTTCGGCCAGGCCGAAGTTCCAGCCCGAGTAGTCGCCGGAGACGACGTAGGCGACGCCGAGGCCGGTCAGCAGCACCCAGCCGGCGCTGCCGCGGCGCAGTGCTCTGCGTTCCAGATAGTCGTCGCCCTCGGGGGCGGCGGGTGTGACGGTGGGTTCCTGGGGCATGGGCAGACTCCCGACGGGGCGGCGGCGGTCACGGGATCGAATGGGCTCCGACTCAATGGAATGAGGCCATACCTTTGCGGGCCGATCGGGGGATGGCAATACCCGTGCGTTAATCGCCCGTAAATCCTCACCGGGCGAGGACACCGCACCGCCCCCTCAGCCGAGGAAGCCCCGCAGCAGCGCCGCCGTGCCCCCGCAGTGCTCGCGCATGATCTCCCGCGCCTGGTCGGCCTCGCCCTCGATCACGGCCTCCACCAGGGCGGTGTGCTGCCGCTGGGAGTGCTCCAGGTTGCGGACCAGTAGCGGGATGCAGTCGAGCAGGTCGTTGACGGACGCCCGGACGGCCGCGTACTGGGCGGTGAGCGTGGGGGAGCCGGACAGCTCGGCGAGGGTGAGGTGCAGCAGTGTGTCCAGCCGGCGGTACTCGGCGAGCGGCGCGTCGTGCGTGCGCGCCAGGGCCTCACGGAGCCGGTCCGCCTGCTTCTCGTCCAAGCCGTGCGCCGCGCACAGCCCGGCCGCGCCCACCTCCAGCACCTCCCGGAACCGCAGCACGTCCTCTATGTCGACCTCGGCGACCCGGCGCCGCAGCTCGTCCTCCCCGACGGCGTCGGCACGCGGCAGCACGAACGTCCCGCCGTACCGGCCGCGCCGCGACTCGACCAGACCCTGGTCCTGGAGCACCTTCAGCACCTCGCGCAGCGTCACCCGGCTGATCCCCAGCCGCTCCGCCAGCTCCCGCTCGGCCGGCAGCCGCTCGCCCCCCGGCACCAGTCCCAGCCGTACGACTTGCAGGATCTGCTCCAGCGCCTCCTCGAAGCCGTTGCCCGCGCGCACCGGCCGCAGCACCGGCGTCAGCCCGTCGCGCTCCACCTCGCTGCCGTCCGCTTCCTCCGGCATGTGGCCCTACCCCCTTCCCAAGCAATGGTTCTCCGCAATACCTTATGGCTCCCGGCGGATCCAAGGCAGCGGATCCAAGGAGCCTAGGAGGCCTTCCCGTGGCAGACCGCACACCCCCGCTGAGCGTCGAGGAGCTGCACACCCTCGTCGCCGGCGGTGAGATCGACACTGTCGTCCTGGCCTTCCCCGACATGCAAGGGCGACTCCAGGGCAAGCGGTTCGCCGCACGCTTCTTCCTCGACGAGGTCCTCCGGCACGGCACCGAGGGCTGCAACTACCTGCTCGCCGTCGACACCGAGATGAACACCGTCGACGGCTACGCGATGTCCTCCTGGGACCGCGGCTACGGCGACTTCGCGATGCACCCGGACCTCACCACCCTGCGCCGCGTTCCCTGGAACGAGGGCACGGCCATGCTCCACGCCGACCTCGCCTGGAACGACGGCTCCCCGGTCGTCGCCGCCCCCCGCCAGATCCTGCGCCGCCAGCTGGAGCGCCTCGCCGAACTCGGCTACACCGCCCAGGTCGGCACCGAGCTGGAGTTCATCGTCTTCAAGGACACCTACGAACAGGCCTGGGACGCCGGCTACAAGGGCCTCACCCCGGCCAACCAGTACAACATCGACTACTCGGTCCTCGGCACCGGCCGCATCGAGCCCCTGCTGCGCCGCATCCGCAACGAGATGGCCGGCGCCGGCCTCACCGTCGAGTCCGCCAAGGGCGAGTGCAACCCCGGCCAGCACGAGATCGCCTTCCGCTACGACGAGGCTCTGGTCACCTGCGACCAGCACTCCGTCTACAAGACCGGCGCCAAGGAGATCGCCGCCCAGGAGGGCATGTCGATCACCTTCATGGCCAAGTACAACGAGCGCGAGGGCAACTCCTGCCACATCCACCTCTCGCTCGCCGACGCCGACGGGAACAACGCCATGGCCGGGGACGGCGAAGGCGGCATGTCGGACGTCATGCGCCACTTCCTCGCCGGCCAGCTCGCCGCGCTGCGCGACTTCTCCCTCCTCTACGCCCCCAACATCAACTCCTACAAGCGGTTCCAGCCCGGCTCCTTCGCCCCCACCGCAGTCGCCTGGGGCCAGGACAACCGCACCTGCGCGCTGCGCGTGGTCGGCCACGGCCGTTCCCTGCGCTTCGAGAACCGCCTGCCCGGCGGCGACGTCAACCCCTACCTCGCCGTCGCCGGACTGGTCGCGGCCGGGCTGCACGGCATCGAGCAGAAGCTGGAGCTGCCCGAACCCTGCCCCGGCAACGCCTACGCCGCCGACCTGGACCACGTCCCCACCACCCTGCGCGAGGCCGCCGAGCTCTGGGAGAACAGCCCGATTGCCCGGGCCGCCTTCGGTGACGAGGTCGTCGCGCACTACCGCAACATGGCGCGCGTCGAACTGGACGCCTACGACGCCGCGGTGACCGACTGGGAGCTGCGCCGCTCCTTCGAACGCATGTGAGGTCCTTTGTGTCTTCCGAGCACCTTCTGGAAGTACTGAACCCCGCGACCGAGGAGGTCGTCGCCGCCGTCGCCGGGGCGAGCCCGGCCGACGTCGACGCGGCCGTCACCCACGCCGCCAGGGCACAGCGGATCTGGGCCGCCCTGCCCCCCGCGGACCGCACCCGGCTGCTGCGCCGCTTCGCGGCCACCGTCGAGACGCACCTGGAGGAACTGGCCCGCCTGGAGGTCCGCGAGGCCGGCCACCTCATCGGCAACGCCCGCTGGGAGGCCGGCAACGTCCGCGACCTGCTGGACTACGCGGCGGGGGGAGTGGAACGGCTCACCGGCCGGCAGATCCCGGTGCCCGGCGGTCTGAACGTCACGATCCTCGAACCGCTCGGCGTCGTCGGCGTGATCGCGCCCTGGAACTTCCCCATGCCGATCGCCGCCTGGGGCACCGCCCCCGCCCTCGCGGCCGGCAACGCCGTCATCCTCAAGCCCGCCGAGACCACCCCGCTCACCGCCCTGCGCCTGGCCGAACTCGCCCTGGAGGCCGGGCTCCCCGAGCACCTCTTCCAGGTGCTGCCGGGACGCGGTGACATCACGGGCGACGCCCTGGTCCGCCACCCCGGAGTCGCCAAGATCGTCTTCACCGGCTCGACCCGCACCGGGACCCGCGTCGCCGCCCTCGGCGCCGAACAGGTCAAGCCCGTCACCCTCGAACTCGGCGGCAAGAGCCCCAACATCGTCTTCGCCGACGCCGACCTCAAGACCGCCGTCGACCCCTTCTCCTTCCTCGACAACTCCGGCCAGGACTGCTGTGCCCGCACCCGCGTCCTGGTCCAGGAGTCCGTCTACGACGAGGTCCGCGAGCATCTCGCCGAGGCGCTGGCCGCCGTGGTGGTGGGCGACCCGGCCGACGAGAAGACCCAGATGGGCCCGCTGATCTCCCGGCAGCAGCTCGACCGGGTCCGGAGCTTCGTGCCCGACACCGCCGAGGCCCTGCGCGGCAGCGCCCCAGAGGGCCCGGGCTTCTGGTTCCCGCCGACCGTCCTCACCGGCGAGAGCCCCGACTCGGCCGCGGCCTGCGAGGAGATCTTCGGCCCCGTCGCCGTCCTGCTGCCCTTCACCGACGAGCAGGACGCGATCCGCCTGGCCAACGACACCCCCTACGGCCTCTCCGGCTCCATCTGGACCCGGGACGTCGGCCGAGCCCTGCGCGTCTCCCAGGCCGTCCGCGCCGGCAACCTGTCCGTCAACTCCCACGCCAGCGTCCGCTACTGGACCCCGTTCGGCGGCTACAAACAGTCCGGCGTCGGGCGCGAGCTCGGCCCCGACGCCCTGGCCGCCTTCACCGAAACCAAGAACGTCTTCATCAGCACGGAGGGCCCCGCACAGTGACTGCCCAGGAAAACATCTGCCGCCGCCTGGTCGGCCGCACCGCCGTCGTCACCGGAGCCGGCAGCGGCATCGGCCTCGCCGCCGCCCGCCGCCTCGCCTCCGAAGGCGCCCACGTCGTCTGCGGCGACGTCGACGAGACCCGCGGCAAGGCCGCCGCCGAGGAGACCGGCGGCACCTTCGTGAAGGTCGACGTCACCGACCCCGACGAGGTCGAGGCCCTCTTCAGGACCGCCTACGACACCTACGGCAGCGTCGACATCGTCTTCAACAACGCCGGCATCTCCCCGCCCGACGACGACTCCATCCTGGAGACCGGCCTGGAGGCCTGGAAGCGCGTCCAGGAAGTCAACCTCACCTCCGTCTACCTGTGCTGCAAGGCCGCCATCCCCTACATGCAGCGCCAGGGCCGGGGCTCGATCATCAACACGGCGTCCTTCGTCGCCCGGATGGGAGCGGCGACCTCGCAGATCTCCTACACGGCCTCCAAGGGCGGCGTCCTCGCCATGTCCCGCGAACTGGGCGTGCAGTTCGCCCGCGAGGGCATCCGCGTGAACGCCCTGTGCCCCGGCCCGGTCAACACCCCGCTGCTCCAGGAGCTGTTCGCCAAGGACCCGGAGCGGGCCGCGCGCCGCCTGGTGCACATCCCGCTGGGCCGGTTCGCCGAGGCCGAGGAGATCGCCGCCGCCGTCGCCTTCCTGGCCAGCGACGACTCCTCCTTCGTCAACGCCACCGACTTCCTGGTCGACGGCGGGATCGCCGGGGCGTACGTCACACCCCTGTAGACGAGTGCCCGGCCGGTCCGGGTCGCGCCCTACAGTGCCGGGATGAGCATGACGCCGCCGCCCGGCTGGTATCCCGACCCGCACGCCCCGCACCTGCTGCGCTGGTGGGACGGCACGGCCTGGACCGAGCACCGGCGCGCGTCCGAGGCCCCCGCCGCCCCGCCGCCGGGCGGCGGCACCGGCCGGACGAAGGCGGTCGCCCTGACCGCCGCAGGCGCCGTCCTCGTCGCCGCGATCGTCACCGGAGCCGTCGCCCTCGGCGGGGACGACGGCGACGGCACGGAGACCAGGACGGCCCCGACCTCCGCGCCCGGGACCACGCCCGGCTCGCCGGGGCCGACCCCCGAGGCGTCCACCTCGGAACCGGCCGCGGACGACCCCGCGGTCGTCGAGGACCAGCTCAACGGCATCACGTTCCCGCTGCGCGACGGCTGGGTCCGCCCGCAGTACGTCGCCCAGGACGACGTCGTCATGACGACCGACGGCACCTACGACTGCCCCGTCGGCGTCGGCCTGTGCCGCCACGGCATGGTCTTCTCCCGCACGGTGACCGAGAACGACGAGAAGTCCCCCGAGGCCCTCGCCAAAGCCGACATCTCCGAGGCCGCCGACGAGGCCTACGACCGCGACCGGCTGGGCCGTGAGCTCCACGGCGGCCTGGAGTCGCACCAGGTCGTCAAGTCCGGGCCGGTCGCGGTGGCGGGCCGCGCCGGGTACCTCGTGCGCTGGCGCGTCACGACCGGCAAGGGCCCCGGAGGGTACGTGCAGTCGCTCGTCTTCCCCTCCAGCGTCGGCACCGAGTCGCCGGTCCTCGTCCGGTACGTCTTCGACGCGGGCGAGGACGGGCCGCCGCTCGCCGACATGGACCGCATCACCAAGGGCATCCGCCCGTTCGGTGACGCGGGCACGGGCGGCGGCGTCGGCAGCAGCATCGGCCCGACGGACTGACGCCGCACGAGCCTCAGAGGAACGTGTGGCCCTCGCCGCGATAGGTGGGCACGGTCGCCGTCACCGCGTCGCCCTCGACCAGGTGCAGCCGGTCGAACCGCTCGCACAGCTCACCGGCCTTGGCGTGCCGGAACCACACCTTGTCACCGATCAGCAGATCGTCCGCGGGCGAGCCCAGCAGCGGCGTCTGCACCTCACCGGCGCCCTCCTGCGGGTCGTAGCGCAGCCCCTCGGGCAGATACGGCACCGGCGACCGGTCGCGCCCCGCCGCACCGGAGGCGGGATAGCCACCGCCGAGCACCGTCACGACCCCGACCCCCGGCCGCCGCACCACGGGCATGGCGAAGAGGGCCGACGGACGGCCGCTGAACGACGTGTAGTTGTCGAACAGGCGCGGCACGTACAGCCCCGATCCGGCGGCGATCTCCGTCACCGCGTCCTCGGCCGCCGTGTGCTGCACCGAGCCCGTGCCGCCACCGTTGACGAACTCCAGACCCGGCACGACGGCCCGCACCGCGCGCACCACCTCCGCACGCCGCTCGGCGAGTTCACGCTTGGCGGCGGCCTGCATCAGCCGGATCGCGCGGGACCGCAGCGGACGACCCGCCAGCGAGTCCCCGACACCGGCGACATGCCCCTCGTACGCCATGATCCCCACGACCTCGAAGCCGGGACGCCGGGCCACCGCCCGGGCCACGTCGGCGACCTGGGCGGGGGAGTGCAGCGGCGAACGCCGGGCCCCCACCCGTACCCGCCCGCCGAGCAGCTTCAGGGACGTGTCCAACTCCAGGCACACCCGCACCACTTCACGTCCGCCGCCCCGGGAGGCGTCGATCAGATCCAGCTGCGCGACGTCGTCGACCATGACGGTCACGGCGGCGGCGAGCTTGGGATCACCGGCCAGTTCGGCGTACGCCGCACGGTCGGCGGACGGATAGGCGAGCAGCACGTCCTCGAAGCCGGAACGGGCCAGCCACAGCGACTCGGCGAGGGTGAAGGACATGATCCCCGCGAAGCCGTCCCGGGCCAGGACGCGCTCCAGCAGCGCCCGGCAGCGCACGGACTTGCTGGCGACCCTGATCGGCTTGCCCCCGGCACGTCGGACCAGATCGGCGGCGTTGGCGTCGAAAGCCTCCAGGTCCACGATCGCGAGAGGGGCGTCGAGATGGGCGGTGGCCCGGTCGTAACGGGCCCGGTCGGCGGCGCGCGCAGTCATGAACGCAGCCTGCCAGACTGGATTACCGCAGGGTAGGGGGACGTTCCGGGCAGATGCCCCGGCCTCGTGGACTGGTTCCCGTTCGCCCAGGAACAAGCCGTAGAGTGACGCGAACGTACGACGGACGCCGCCGGCCGGGGATCCGCGCCGGGATGACGCTCCGTCCGTACGGGTAGGTGTGCCCGGGACGATTCCGTACCGGCCTCGGGCAGGACGGCAACGGCCCGCGTGCGACGAGCGGCCCGGGCATGAGGAAACGGGGGGTGCATGAGCACGGAAGCGCCGCGCGCCTCCTTCCCCCCGCGCCCCACCACGCCGCCGCGACCGTCGCACCCGCCGACCGCTCCGGCGGCGGACGAGCGCGACACCCCGGGCGCAGCGTCCGACCCCGCGACGGGACCGGCAGCCGCCCCGGACCCCTTCGACCGGCCGAACGGCCGCCCTCGCTTCCCCGCACTCGGAGTCGAGAACGCCGGTTCCGCCGGACGCGCCGAGCCCACCGCCCCGCCCCCGCCCCGAGCTTCCACCCGCTTCCCCGACGCACCACCCACCGTGGGCCGCGAGCCCCGAGCTGCTTCGGACCGGTCGTCCGGTGTCGGTCGTGAGACCGGCTCCGGCCCGGACACGTCACCCGGCGTCGGTCGTGAGACCGGCCTCGGCTCGGACCGGTCGTCCGGTGTCGGTCGTGAGACCGGCCTCGGCTCGGACCGGTCGTCCGGTGTCGGTCGTGAGACCGGCGCCGGCTCGGTCATGCCGCCCCGCGTGTCCACCCGCTTTCCCGACGCGTCGCCCACCGTGGGCCGCGAGCCCCGAGCTGCTTCGGACCGGTCGCCCGGCCTCGGTCGTCAGGTCGGCTCCGGCCCGGACACTTCGCCCGGCGTCGGTGGTGAGACCGGCCCCGGCTCGGACATGCCGCCCCGCGCGTCCACCCGCTTTCCCGACGTGTCGCCCACC
Source organism: Streptomyces sp. NPDC029044 (assembly GCF_040637495.1). Taxonomy (NCBI): domain Bacteria; kingdom Bacillati; phylum Actinomycetota; class Actinomycetes; order Kitasatosporales; family Streptomycetaceae; genus Streptomyces; species Streptomyces sp. NPDC029044. The sequence goes on along the minus strand of NZ_JBEZWN010000007.1, from coordinate 149,400 downwards.
GTGGGCCGCCAGGCACGCGCTGCTTCGGACCGGTCGTCCGGCGTCGGCCGTGAGGGCGGCCCCGACTCGGTCATGCCGCCCCGCGCCTCCACCCGCTTCCCCGACGCGCCACCCACCGTGGGCCGTGAGACGAGCGCTGCTTCGGACCGGTCGTCCGGCCTCGGCCGCGAGACCGGCCCGGACACGTCGACCGGCGTCGGCCGCGACACCCACGTCGGCTCGAACGGGACGTCCCGCGCAGGGCGTGAGGCCCGGCCCGGCTCGGACACGTCGCCCGGCCTCGGCCGCGAAGCCCGCCCCGGCCCGGGCAAGCCGTCCGGCACCCCTCCGCGGCCGCGTCACCTCCCCACACCCGGCTCCTCCGGGCGAGCGGGGCGTCCGGACACCCCGGAGGGGACTTCGCAGGAGACGCCCGGCCGGCCCTTCCGCCTCTCCGCCCCCGGCGGTTCCGGCGCGCCGGCGGAGACGGCCGGACGGCCGTTCCGGCTCCCCGCCCCCCGCCGTACCGGCGCCCCCGGCGAGAACACCTCCGAGACGACCGCCCGCCTTCGCCCGGTCCCCGCCGACCCGGCGACGGACGCGGCCGGCTCCCCGTACGCCCGCCCCGCCACGCCGCCGCGCCCCGCACACGAACCGCAGGCCCCCACCGCCCCGCCGCCCCGGAACCCCGCCCCCGTCATTCCCGACCCCGCCCTCTCCTGGAGCGCCACGCGCCCCATGGTGTCGTTCGGCGAACCCGAGGGCTACGACGGCGACGCCCGGCCCCGGCCGCTCGTCCGGCGCGGGGCGCCGCAGGCCGCCGCTGCCGCCGTCTGTCTCGTGCTCGGACTGGGCCTCATCTCGGGTGCGGTCACCGGCAGCTGGCTCGTCGGCGGCTCCGGCGAAGAGGGCTCGCCCAGCACGTTCGCCGCCGCCGGAAGCCTCTGGCACAGCGTCCCGGTCGACGAGCTCTTCCCGCCCACCGTGCAGGGCCGGGGCGCCGGCCCCGGCGGAGCCGACCGAACCTGGACCCGCATCGCGGTCGCCCCCGACAGCGGCTGCAAGAACGCCTTCGACCCGCTGCTGCGCAAAGCCCTCGCCCCCGTCGGCTGCGAACGCCTCCTGCGCGCCACCTACACCGACGCCACCGAGAGCTACGTGACCACCGTCGGCCTGCTCTTCACCACCGCCGACGCCCCCGGCATGACCGCCCTCGCGAACCGTTTCCGCAAGGAACGCCTGGACCGCCGCAGCGACCTGATGCCCCTGCCGTACGCGGCGAAGGGCACGCTCGCCGCCGGCTTCGGCGCCCGCCAGCGCGCCTCCTGGACCGTCTCCGTGCTCACCGAGGCCCCGGTCGTCGTCTACGCCGTCTCCGGCTGGGCCGACGGACGCACCGTCGACGACCCGCAGCCCGCCGGGGACGCCCTGGAGGCCGACGCCACCACCGCCGCCGCACAGGCCGGCCTCGGCAACGAGGCGCAGGGCCTCGCCGACCGCGTCGAACGCGACTTCCGCAGAAACGTCCGCTCGGCCTCGGAGCAGGCCTCGTGACCGCTGTGCACCCCCCGGCCGGGAACCGCCCGCGCAGGCCGTCCCGGAGGGCCGCCGCCCTCGGCGTCCTGCTCACCGCCGGCCTCGTCCTCCTCCCCGCCGCCACCGCGCACGCCGACGGCATCCGCGCCCAGCAGTGGGCCCTGGAGGCCATGCACACCGAGCAGGCCTGGCAGACCACCAAGGGCCGGGGCGTCACCGTCGCAGTCCTGGACACCGGTGTCGAGGCCGACCACCCCGACCTGGCCGGCAACGTCCTGCCCGGAAAGGACCTGATCCGCTTCGGAGCCGAGCCCGGCGACCGCGCCTGGGCCCGGCACGGCACCGCCATGGCCGGCATCATCGCCGGCCACGGACACGGCCCCGGCGACACCGACGGCGTCCTCGGCATCGCGCCCGAGGCGAAGATCCTCCCGGTCCGCGTGATCCTGGAGGACGGTGACCCCGCCCGGGCCAAGGCCCGCAGCACCCGCGGCAACGCCCTCGCCGAGGGCATCCGCTGGGCCGCCGACCACGGCGCCGACGTCATCAACCTCTCCCTCGGCGACGACTCCGCCTCCGCGCACCCCGAACCCGGCGAGGACCAGGCCATCCAGTACGCCCTGAAGAAGGGGGTGGTCGTCGTCGCCTCCGCGGGCAACGGCGGCGAGAAGGGCGACCACATCTCCTACCCGGCCGCCTACCCGGGCGTCATAGCCGCCACGGCCGTGGACCGCGCCGGCACCCGCGCCTCCTTCTCCACCCGCCGCTGGTACGCCACGGTCAGCGCCCCCGGCGTCGACGTCGTCATCGCCGACCCCGACCACAAGTACTACGAGGGATGGGGCACCAGCGCCGCAGCCGCCTTCGTCTCCGGCGCCGCCGCCCTGGTCAAGGCCGCCCACCCCGGACTCGCCCCGGCCCAGATCAAGACGCTGCTGGAGGACACCGCCCGCAACGCCCCGGCCGGGGGCCGCGACGACTCCCGCGGCTTCGGCTTCGTCGACCCGGCCGCCGCCATTGAGGCCGCCGGCCGCCTCAAGCCGGAGGAGCCGCAGGCGGCGTCCTACGGCGCCGAGTACTTCGGCAGCGGACCGGACGCCGACGCCGCCGGCGACGGCACCGCCGGCTGGGCCGCCCCTCTCGCGGGCGGTGCCGGCGGCGTCCTGCTGGTCGCGGCGGTCGTCCTGTGGCGCGGCCGCCGTGCCGGCCGTGCGGACTTCTGAGCCACTGCGGGCAGCGCACCACCCGGCCGATAGGGTCGACGCGTGGCGAACAAGAACATCCCGGACTCAGGTTTCTCCGACGACGACGGCTCCGCCGACCCCCGGCTGAGCGCGGCCCTCATCGCATGGTCCGAGGACCGGAACGCCGTGGGTCCGGTGCTGGCCGCCCTCAAGGAGGCCCGGCTGCTCGTCCCCGTCGTGGCCGTGCTCGGCGAGGTCGAGGAGGACGAGCGGGGACTGCGCCGCGAGAAGACCAGCGACATGGCCGTCCCCACCCTGAAGGCCGGCGACCGCACCGCCCTGCCCGCCTTCAGCTCCACGGACTCCCTCGCCCGCTGGGACCCGGCCGCCCGCCCCGTCGCCGTACCGCTGCACCAGGCCCTTCAGGCCGCCGCGCACGAGAAGGCGGACACGATCGTGCTCGACCTCGCCGGACCGGTGCCGTTCGAGCTGACCGGCCCCGCACTGCTGTCGCTCGCCGAGGGCCGCACCACCACGGACCCGCTCACCGACCCGGCGGTCGTGGACGCGGTGCGCTCCGTGGTCGCCGGCGTGTCCGCCGTGGTGCGGGCCTACCTCGGCCCCGGCCGGGCCGACGGCACCCTCGCCCTGGTCTTCGAGCCCGCCGTGCCGCACGAGGCCGGCGTCCACGCCGTCGCGCGCCGCCTCGCCGCCGACGAGACACTGAGGGCCCGCCTGGTGCGCGGCCTCGACCTGGCAGTCCTGCCGGCCGGGGCGACGCCCCCGGGCGAGCCTTTGTACGTACGCGGATGAATGAGGCGTGTCCGGCCTGAGGCATGTCGTTTGGATCACGCCGCAGACGCTGATCAGCACCGCCGATGTCCTGCGGCCTGATCCGAACGACAGGCCCTAGCCGTAGACCGGGCCCGTGTACTTCTCGCCCGGCCCCTGGCCCGGCTCGTCCGCGACGAGCGAGGCCTCGCGGAACGCGAGCTGGAGCGACTTCAGGCCGTCGCGCAGGGGCGCCGCGTGGAAGGAGCTGATCTCGGTCGCCGTGGCGTCCAGCAGACCGGCCAGGGCGTGGACCAGCTTGCGGGCCTCGTCCAGGTCCTTGTGCTGCTCGCCCTCCTCGGTCAGACCGAGCTTCACGGCCGCGGCGCTCATCAGGTTGACGGCGACCGTCACGATCACCTCGACCGCCGGGACCTCGGCGATGTCGCGGGCCATGGCGTCGAAGTCGGGGGACTCAGGAGGGGTCTCACTCATGCCCCACACGATAGGCGCAGGGGGCGGGCGAACCCCACGTGACCCCGGCTCGCCCCAATTGGCCGTTGCTGGCCATTGCTGGTAACCTCGTGTAACGACCGGTCGGACACGTGTGCCCCACAGCTCGCGGGCCCGACCCACAAGTGGAGGCTTTCGAACTCCCACCCGATCACCCTCAGGGCGGCGGGTCACCGGTCAGGCGGTCCCGTCCCTGCGGCGGCGATCCGCCCGAAAGCGCGCCCCGCGGCCCCCGCGGCAGGTGCTCCGGTAGTTCGAGGAGCCCCGCCTGGGATCGTCCGGGGCATTTTTGTTGCACCGGCGCGGTTAGGTCTATCGATACAAGACGTTACGCGGCCGTCCGCCAGACCGTCGCGTGGTGCTACCGAGGAGGATCCATCAGCGCCGAGCCCCGCATCAACGACCGGATTCGCGTTCCCGAGGTGCGACTTGTCGGTCCCAGTGGCGAGCAGGTGGGCATCGTCCCCCTGGCCAAGGCACTGGAGCTTGCGCAGGAGTACGACCTGGACCTGGTCGAGGTCGCGGCGAACGCCCGTCCGCCCGTGTGCAAGCTCATGGACTACGGGAAGTTCAAGTACGAGTCGGCCATGAAGGCCCGTGAGGCGCGCAAGAACCAGGCGCACACGGTCATCAAGGAGATGAAGCTCCGGCCGAAGATCGACCCGCACGACTATGACACCAAGAAGGGTCACGTCGTCCGGTTCCTCAAGCAGGGCGACAAGGTCAAGATCACGATCATGTTCCGTGGTCGCGAGCAGTCCCGTCCCGAGCTGGGCTACCGACTGTTGCAGCGTCTCGCGGAGGACGTCCAGGACCTCGGTTTCGTCGAGTCGAACCCGAAGCAGGACGGCCGGAACATGATCATGGTTCTCGGTCCGCACAAGAAGAAGACCGAGGCGATGGCCGAGGCTCGCCAGGCGCAGGAAGCCCGCAAGGCGGAAGCGAAGGCCAACCCCGGCAAGTCGCAGAACGCCGCGGAGACCGAGGCGCCGGCTGAGGAGCCCGCCGAGGCGTGACTCCCCGGGACGCCAGTCCCAGGAAGCAACCGATACAAGACGACGCTCCACCGTGCCCGGTTTCGCGACCGGGCACCGGAGCGCCACCGACGAGGAGAGAACGGCGCTATGCCGAAGAACAAGTCGCACAGCGGTGCCAGCAAGCGCTTCAAGATCACCGGCTCCGGCAAGGTGCTGCGCGAGCGCGCCGGCAAGCGCCACCTGCTCGAGCACAAGTCGTCCCGCGTGACGCGTCGCCTCACCGGCAACGCCGAGATGGCCCCGGGCGACGCCGCGAAGATCAAGAAGCTTCTCGGCAAGTGACGTCCGGGCGCGTGAGCGCCGGACGTACGTCAGACCGGGACCCCATCGATTTCGGGTCGTGCGAGCACCCCCACGGCCCCGCTACAAGGAGTTAACAAGTGGCACGCGTCAAGCGGGCAGTCAACGCCCACAAGAAGCGCCGGGCGATCCTCGAGCAGGCTTCCGGCTACCGCGGTCAGCGCTCGCGCCTGTACCGCAAGGCCAAGGAGCAGGTCACCCACTCGCTGGTCTACAACTACAACGACCGCAAGAAGCGCAAGGGCGACTTCCGTCAGCTGTGGATCCAGCGCATCAACGCCGCTGCCCGCGCCAACGGCATGACCTACAACCGCTTCATCCAGGGTCTGAAGGCCGCGAACATCGAGGTCGACCGCAAGATCCTGGCCGAGCTGGCCGTCAACGACGCCGGTGCGTTCGCCGCCCTCGTCGAGGTCGCCCAGAAGGCGCTGCCGAGCGACGTGAACGCGCCGAAGGCTGCGTGACGCCGGCCCGAGCCGACGTGAACTGAAGGACCCGCAGGCCGGACGGTCTGCGGGTCCTGCTGTGCAGCTACCGAGAAAGCGAACAGGATGCCGCCTGCCACCCCCGAGCTCGTCTCCCCCCGCTCCCCCCGTGTCCTGGCCGCGCGGCGGCTGGCCAAGCGGAACTTCCGGGGGAAGGACCGCCTGTTCCTGGCGGAGGGGCCGCAGGCCGTGCGGGAGGCCGCGGGCCACCGCACCGAGGCCGGGGCCACGCTCGTGGAGCTGTTCACGACGCTGGAGGCCGCCGAGCGCCACGCCGACATCGTCGGAGCCGCCCGGGACGCCGGCGCCCGGGTGCACCTCGCGGCCGAGCAGGTCATCGCCGACATCTCCACCACCGTCACCCCGCAGGGCCTCGTCGGCGTCTGCCGGTTCCTGGACACGCCCTTCGAGGAGGTTCTCGCGGCCCGCCCCCGGCTCGTCGCCCTCCTCGCCAACGTCCGGGACCCGGGCAACGCCGGGACCGTGCTGCGCTGTGCCGACGCCGCCGGGGCCGAGGCGGTCGTCCTGACCGACGCCTCCGTCGACGTGTACAACCCCAAGGCCGTGCGCGCCTCCGTCGGCTCCCTGTTCCACCTGCCCGTGGCCGTCGGCGTCCCGGTGGAGCGGGCCGTGGAGGGGCTGCGGGAGGCCGGTGTCCGGATTCTCGCCGCAGACGGCGCGGGTGACCGCGACCTCGACGACGAGCTCGACAAGGGCACCATGGGCGGGCCCACCGCCTGGGTCTTCGGCAACGAGGCGTGGGGTCTTCCGGAGGAGACCCGTGCCCTCACGGACGCCGTCGTCCGCGTCCCGATCCACGGGAAGGCCGAGAGCCTGAACCTCGCCACCGCCGCCGCCGTATGTCTCTATGCGTCGGCGCGTGCACAGCGCGCCTCCGGAGGGTGCCGCTCCGTCACCGGGAACTAGTAGGGTGACCAGCTCAGGACCCCTCTGCGGAGCCTTGGAGGTGGGGTACGGGGATGAGCGTCGGCACGAGCAGCGCACCGGGAGCCCAGGACGCCGGGAGCCCGCCCGCCGCGTCCCGGCCACCCGGTGACCCCGCCGGCCTCGGCATCGACCCCGACCACCTGCCCGACGGGCTCGTCGTCGCCGATGAGCAGGGCCACGTCATCTGCTTCAACGCGGCCGCCGAGCGCATCACCGCCGTCCGCGCCCGGGACGCCCTCGGGCAGCGACTGGAGAAGGCCCTGCCCTTAGAGGACCTGGAAGGCCGGCGCTGGTGGCAGCTGACCGACCCCTACGGCGGCCTGGCCATCCGCGTCGGGCAGCCCGAGCGCAACCTGCTCCTGCCCGGCGGCCGTGAGGTGCTGGTCTCCGCGCGCTACGTCCGCACCCGGCCCACCGGACCCCTGCGGCGCCTGGTCGTCACCCTGCGCGACACCGAGGCCCGCCGCCGCACCGAGCGCAGCCACGCCGAGCTGATCGCCACCGTCGCTCACGAACTGCGCTCCCCGCTCACCTCCGTCAAGGGCTTCACCGCCACGCTGCTCGCCAAGTGGGAACGCTTCACCGACGACCAGAAGCGGCTGATGCTGGAGACCGTCGACGCCGACGCCGACCGGGTCACCCGGCTCATCGCCGAGCTGCTCGACATCTCCCGGATCGACTCCGGCCGCCTGGAGGTGCGCCGCCAGCCCGTCGACATCGGCGCCGCCGTAGGACGGCACATCCAGGCCTACGTCGCCGCCGGGCAGCCGGCCGACCGGTTCCTGCTGCGCGTCCAGCAGCCGCTGCCCGACCTGTGGGCCGACCCCGACAAGATCGACCAGGTGCTCAGCAACCTGCTGGAAAATGCCGTGCGGCACGGCGAGGGAACTGTCACGATCGACGTCACGGCCACGGCGTCCCCCCGCGAGGACGAGGACACCGGTACGTCGGTCATCGTGAGCGACGAGGGGCCCGGCATCCCGGAGGAGTCCATGAACCGCGTCTTCACCCGCTTCTGGCGGGGCAGCAAGCGTGGCGGGACGGGCCTCGGTCTCTACATCGTCAAGGGCATCGTCGAGGCCCACGGCGGCACCATCACGGTCGGCCGCGCCCCCGGCGCCGGCGCCGAGTTCCGATTTACGTTGCCCGTGAGCGCTCCGGCCTATCTCGCCTGAGCACCGCGGGCGCATTCGGATACCTCCGCCCCGTTAGACTCGGCCATTGGCACCTTTGTGTCCCCACAGGCGGCCGTCGGGGTCGGTGACGGGGACCCTCAGCCTGGGGGCACCTCCCAGCGGTAGCTGGGGGACAATCGGAAGCACGGGAAGAGATGTCGGCACCGAATAAGTCGTACGACCCGGTCGAGGTCGAGACGTTGAAACCGGAAGAGATCGAGCGCATGCGGGACGAGGCGCTCGCCGCCTTCGCCGCAGCGGACTCCCTCGACGCACTCCACGAGGCCAAGGTCGCCCAGACCGGCCCCGCCTCCCCGCTGGCCCTGGCCAACCGCGAGATCGGCGCCCTGCCCCCGCACGCCAAGGCCGAGGCCGGCAAGCGGGTCGGCCAGGCCCGCGGCGCCGTGAACAAGGCCCTCGCCGCCCGCCAGGTGGAACTGGAAGCCGAGCGGGACGCGCGCGTGCTCGTCGAGGAGGCGGTGGACGTCACGCTGCCGTACGACCGCGTCGCCGCCGGCGCCCGGCACCCGCTGACCACGCTGTCGGAGCGCATCGAGGACGTGTTCGTGGCCATGGGCTACGAGGTCGCCGAGGGCCCCGAGGTCGAGGCCGAGTGGTTCAACTTCGACGCCCTCAACATCGGCCCGGACCACCCGGCCCGCGGCGAGCAGGACACCTTCTTCGTGCAGGGCGCCGACGGCGGCTCCGGCTCCGGCGTCGTGCTGCGCACCCACACCTCGCCCGTGCAGATCCGTTCGCTGCTGGAGCGCGACCTGCCGGTCTACGTGATCTGCCCCGGCGTCGTCTACCGCACCGACGAGCTGGACGCCACGCACACCCCCGTCTTCCGCCAGGTCGAGCTGCTCGCCGTCGACGAGGGCCTGACCATGGCCGATCTCAAGGGCACCCTCGACCACATGGTCACGGCGTTGTTCGGCGCGGGCATGAAGACCCGGCTGCGGCCCAACTTCTTCCCCTTCACCGAGCCGTCCGCCGAGATGGACATGGTGTGCTACGTCTGCCGCGGCGAGTCCGTCGGCAACCCCGACCGGCCCTGCCGCACCTGCTCCAGCGAGGGCTGGATCGAGCTCGGCGGCTGCGGCATGGTCAACCCCAAGGTGCTGACCGCCTGCGGCGTCGACCCGGAGAAGTACAGCGGGTTCGCCTTCGGATTCGGCATCGAGCGGATGCTGATGTTCCGCCACAACGTCGAGGACATGCGAGACATGGTCGAGGGTGACGTCCGGTTCACCCGGCCGTTCGGGATGGAGATCTGATGCGGATCCCGCTTTCTTGGCTGCGGGAGTACGTCGACCTGCCGGCGACGGAGACCGGCCGAGACGTCCAGTCCAAGCTCATTTCCGCCGGTCTGGAGGTCGAGACCGTCGAGCAGCTCGGTGCCGACCTCAAGGGCCCGCTGGTCGTCGGCCAGGTGCTGACCATCGAGGAGCTGGAGGGCTTCAAGAAGCCGATCCGCTTCTGCACCGTCGACGTCGGCCAGGCCAACGGCACCGGCGAGCCCCAGGAGATCGTCTGCGGCGCCCGTAACTTCGCGGTCGGCGACAAGGTCGTCGTGGTCCTGCCCGGCGCCTCGCTGCCAGGCGGTTTCACGATCTCCGCGCGCAAGACGTACGGCAGGAACTCGCACGGCATGATCTGCTCCGGCGAGGAGCTGGGCATGGGCGACGACGGCACCAAGGGCATCATCGTCCTGCCGCCGGAGACCGAGGTGGGCAAGGACGCCATCGAGCTCCTGGAGCTCGTCGACGAGGTCCTGGACATCGCCGTCACCGCCAACCGCGGCGACTGCCTGTCCATCCGCGGCGTCGCCCGCGAGACCGCCATCGCCTACGGCCTGCCGCTGCGCGACCCGGCGCTGATCGACGTGCCCGGCCCGAACGCCTACGGCTACCCGGTGCAGGTCTCCGACCCCACCGGCTGCGACCGCTTCACCGCCCGCACGGTGACCGGCCTCAGCGCCGAGGCGCGCTCCCCGATCTGGCTCCAGCGCCGGCTCCAGAAGGTCGGCATGCGCCCGATCTCGCTCGCCGTCGACGTCACGAACTACGTGATGATGGAACTCGGCCAGCCGCTGCACGCCTACGACCGCGGCCTGGTCCAGGGCACCATCGGCGTGCGCCGGGCCGAGGCGGGCGAGAAGCTCACCACCCTCGACGGCACCGAGCGCACGCTGGACGCCGAGGACCTGGTCATCACCGACGACCGCGGCCCGATCGGGCTCGCCGGTGTCATGGGCGGCGCCAACACGGAGATCGCCGACCACGACAACGTCGAGAACGCCACGGCGGACGTCGTCATCGAGGCCGCGCACTTCGCCCCCGTGGCGATCGCGCGCACCGCCCGCCGCCACAAGCTGTCCTCCGAGGCCTCCCGGCGCTTCGAGCGCGGCGTCGACCCGCAGGCCGCGGCGGCCGCCGCGCAGCGCACCGTCGACCTGCTGGTCCTGCTCGCGGGCGGCACCGCCGAGGCCGGCGTCACCGAGGTCCTCGCCCCGTCCGCACCGCGCACCATCACCATCCCCGCCGACCACCCGGACAAGGTCGCGGGCGTCTCCTACGGCCGCGAGACCGTCGTGCGCCGCCTCCAGGAGGTCGGCTGCGACGTGTACGGGCAGGACGAGCTGATCGTCACCGTCCCGTCCTGGCGGCCCGACCTCACCGACCCGAACGACCTGGCCGAAGAGGTCATCCGGCTGGAGGGCTACGAGAACCTGCCCTCCACGCTGCCCAAGCCGCCGGCGGGCCTCGGTCTGACCGACCGGCAGCGGCTGCACCGCCGTGTCGGCCGTGCCCTGGCCGGTGCCGGGTACGTCGAGGCGCCGAACTACCCGTTCATCGGCGAGCAGGTCTTCGACCAGCTCGGCCTGGAAGCGGACGACCCGGCCCGCCGTGTCGTGAAGCTCAGCAACCCGCTGAGCGACGAGGAGCCCGCGCTGCGCACGACGCTGCTGCCGGGTCTGCTCGCCGCCCTGCGCCGCAACGACGGCCGGGGCTCGCACGACCTCGCGCTGTTCGAAACCGGACTGGTCTTCCGGCCACGCGAGGAGCGGCGGACCGCGGCCGTGCTGCCCGTCGACCGCCGCCCGACCGACGAGGAACTCGCCGGGCTGAACGCGGCGCTGCCCGACCAGCCGCGGCACGCGGCCGTGGTTCTCGCCGGTGCGCGCGAGCAGGCCGGCTGGTGGGGCAAGGGCCGTCCGGCCGACTGGGCCGACGCGGTCGAGGCCGCCCGGTCCGTCGCCCGTGAGGCCGGTGCCGAACTCGTCATCCGCAAGGGCCAGTACGGGCCGTGGCACCCGGGGCGGTGCGCCGAGCTGGCGGTCACCGTGGACGGCGCCGAGCGGGTCGTGGGCCACGCGGGCGAGCTGCACCCGCGGGTCGTGAAGGCCCTCGGGCTGCCCGCGCGCAGCTGCGCGATGGAGATCGACCTCGACGCGGTGGAGGCGGCTGGTGACGCCACGGCCGAGGCGCCGCGGATCTCCACGTTCCCCGTCGCCACGCAGGATGTCGCCCTGGTCGTCGACGCGGTGGTTCCGGCCGCGGAGGTCGAGGAGGCCCTGCGCGCCGGAGCCGGGGAGCTGCTGGAGTCGATCCGGCTGTTCGACGTGTACGAGAACGCGGAGCAGCTCGGTGACGGACGGAAGTCGCTCGCCTATGCGCTGCGGTTCCGGGCGGCCGACCGGACGCTGACCGTGGACGAGGCCTCCGCGGCCCGGGACGCGGCGGTCGCCCTCGCGGGCGAGCGGGTCGGAGCCGAGTTGCGGAGCTGAGTGCCCAAGGGGTGGGGGACTGCGGTGTGTTGGCGGCTGACGGTTCGTCGTGGTCGTTCGCGCAGTTCCCCGCGCCCCTGACAAGCCGGCCGGCGATGCCGTCCGCCCCGCCACGGAGTGTCGGGCAGGCGGCCGGGCGGACGGCGGGTGCGGGCCGCCGCACTGTACGAGGGGGAGCCGGCGGCCCGGCCGGCCTCTTTCGAGGCAGTTCAGTCAACCGGCCGGCGACTCTGAGCGACAGTGCGCACACCGTGCGGATCCGGGCACTCCGTTCACACCCCGTGTGAAGGCGGACCCACTAACCTGGCGGCACCGAGCCACCCGGGGGGCCCACATGCAGCCCAACACTCTGCTCGACGCGATCCTGGACGAGGCGGGGATCTCGCACGCGGGGCTGGCCGCACACGTCAATCAGGCGGGACGGGCGCGTGGCCTGTCCCTGAGGTACGAACACACCGCCGTCGCCCGGTGGTTGAAGGGGCAGCGCCCCCGGGGCCAGGTGCCCGACCTGATCTGCGAGGTGCTCGCGGCCCGGCTGCAACGGCAGGTCACCCTCGACGACATCGGCCTCGGCGTGCCCGGTGAGCCGTCGGCACCGCACACCGGTTCCCTGTCCGGGTTCGTCGAACGGGCCACCGCGCTGTGGCGCTCCGACCAGCAGCAGCGCCCGCACATCCTGGGCGCGCCCGCCCTCACGGGCACGCCCGCCGTGATGCCGGTGTGGGAGTGGGAGAACCCGCCCGAGGACGTGGACGTCTCCCGCGGTGGCAGACACCGGGTGACCACGGGCGACTTGGAGATGCTGCGGGCCGCCCGTGCCCACTACGAGCAGCTGTACCGCAAGGCCGGGGGCATCGCCACCCGGGCCCGGATCGTCGGCTTCCTCAACGCCGAGGCCGCGCCGTTGCTGCGTGGCAGCTATACCGACGAGACGGGCCGTCAACTGCACCGGGCGACGGGCGGGTTGGTGGCGGTCGCCGGCATCTGCGCGTACGACTCCGACGCGCACGGGCTCGCCCAGCGCTACTTCCACCAGGCACTGCGGCTGGCCAAGGCAAGCGGGGACCGGGGTCTCGGGGCGTATGTGATCGCCCTGCTCGTCAACCAGTCGCTGTTCATGCGGGAATACCGGCAGTCCGTCGCCTTCGCGGAGGCGGCGCTGCGGGCCGCCGGCCGGCACATCACCCCGGCGCTCGCCTCCGACCTCTACGCGATGCAGGCCAAGGCGTACGCGCATCTCGGCGACGGTGGCAGCGCCCTGTCCTGCATCCGGCGGGCCGAGCAGTCCGCCGAGCGCATCCGGCGCGGCCACGAGCCCGACGAGACCGGCTATGTCCAGCCCGGGCTCGTCAACGTCCAGGTGGCGGAGGCGCTGCTGAGCCTCGGGGAGATCGCGGCCGCGGGCGAGCATGCCGCGGCCGCCGTCGACAACCCGGCGCACGACCGCGGCCGGGTGCACCGGCTGGCCATGCTGAGCACCATCGAGCTGCGGCAGGGCAACGCCGACAAGGCGGTGGTCATCGCCGTGCAGATGGCCGAGCAGGCCCGGGGCATGGAGTCCCAGCGGCTGCGCGACCGGCTGCGCGCGGTGCGGGAGCACCTGGTGCGCAGTGGCTGCGCGGGCACGGCCGAGGCCGCCGAACTCATCGACGGGGCCCTGCGCGTACCGTTGTAGATCCGGGCGGTGGTGCCCGGGGTCGCTCCGAGGCGCTTCCCGTGCGCCTGCTGTCCCTCCGTCCCTGCTGCGATATTGCCACTTACTCGACGGAAGGTGGCAGAACCGTGCAGTGGACGAAACACAACGAGCAAACTGTGTACTCAAACCGCTGGTTCAGCGTCAATCTCGCGGATGTCGAACTGCCGGACGGCCGGCACCTGGACCACTTCCTCATACGACTGCGGCCCGTTGCGGTGGCCACGGTCGTCAACGAGGCCAACGAGGTGCTGCTGCTCTGGCGGCACCGCTTCATCACCGACAGCTGGGGGTGGGAACTCGCGGCGGGGGTCGTCGAGGACGGCGAGGACATCGCCCGCGCGGCCGCCAGGGAACTGGAGGAGGAGACCGGCTGGCGGCCGGGACCCCTGCGCCACCTCATGAGCGTGGAGCCGTCCAACGGGCTCACCGACGCCCGGCACCACGTGTACTGGGCCGACGAGGGCGAGTACGTCGGGCACCCGGTGGACGACTTCGAGTCGGACCGCCGGGAATGGGTGCCTCTCAAGCTCGTCCCCGACATGGTCGCCCGCGGCGAGGTCCCGGCCGCCAACATGGCGGCCGCGTTACTTCTGCTGCACCATCTCAGGCTCGGTCAGGACACGCTGCCCTGAGTCAGCGTCCCAGCGCCTGCCAGATCGCCATGACGAGGGCACCCACGGCGGTGAGGGCGGCGACCGCGGGCAGCGGCCAGCGCGCGTGTTCGAGCGTGTGGATCCGGGTGTTGAGCTCCTCGATCTCCTTGGCGGTCTCCTCGGTGCGGTGGCTGAGCAGAGCCAGTCCGCCCTCGACGCGGGCGTATGCCACATCGAGGCGGCGTCGTAACTCTGCGAGTTCTCCATGAACGACGGGATGCTCGGGATCGGCGGTCACGATTCCGCTCCTTTCCGTAGTCGTTTCACATCCCTTGCATGCGCATGAGGAGTCAACTCGCCTGGTGGGCGCCTGGGGAGAGTGTGCGTAGGGCATATGCGAGCCCGGCGCGCACACGGTGTGTGAATGCCGCGGGCCCGGCACCATCTCCGGTTCCGGGCCCGCCGCTTGGCCGAAATCTGACCGTCCGTAACCGGCCTCGGCGGGTACCCGGAGCGTCATGACGAAGTGGCAGAAGAACGCGGCGTACGCCCTGGCGCTCTACGCGCTGGTGGTCGTGCTGTTCCGGTTCTCCTCCGGGGAGGGATGGGGCACGGCGCTGCTGAGCGGGCTCCTGGTCACCCCGCTCGCCCTCTGGATGGGCTGGCTGCGCCGGCGCGTGAACGAGCAGGCGGCGGAGTGGGGACGCCGCCGGCTCCGGCCGTGGCCGGAGGAGCGGCGGCGTTGAGGTGGCTGCGGCAGCCGGCAGGTCAGGCGTACGTGTAGAAGCCCGAGCCCGACTTGCGGCCCAGCCGGCCCGCGTCGACCATGCGCTGGAGGAGCGGGGGAGCGGCGTACAGGGGCTCCTTGTACTCCTCGTACATGGACTGCGCGACCGAGGCGACCGTGTCCAGGCCGATCAGGTCGGACAGCTTCAGCGGGCCCATCGGGTGGGCGCAGCCCATCTCCATGCCGTTGTCGATGTCCTCGCGGCTGGCGATGCCCGTCTCGAACATCCGGATCGCCGAGAGCAGGTACGGGATCAGCAGCGCGTTGACCACGAAGCCGGAGCGGTCCTGGGCGCGGATCGCGTGCTTGCCCAGCAGCTTCTCCGTGAACAGCTGGGCGCGGCCGATGGTGCCCTCGGAGGTGGTCAGTGCCGGGATCAGCTCGACGAGCTTCTGCACCGGGGCCGGGTTGAAGAAGTGGATGCCGATGACCTGGTCGGGCCGCGAGGTCGCCACCGCCAGCTTCACCAGCGGGATGGACGAGGTGTTGGAGGCCAGGATGGCGTCCGGCCGGGTCACGACCTGGTCCAGCACCTGGAAGATCTCGGTTTTGACCTGCTCGTTCTCGACGACGGCCTCGATCACGAGGTCACGGTCGGCGAATTCGCCGAGGTCCGTGGTGAAGTTCAGGCGGGCCAGCGTCGCCTCCTTCTCCTCCTCGGTGATCTTGCCGCGCTCGGCTGCCTTGGCCAGGGAGGTGAACAGCCGGGTGCGGCCGATCTCCAGGGCCTCGCCGGTGGTCTCGGCGACCATGACGTCCAGGCCGGCCCGGGCGCACACCTCGGCGATGCCCGCGCCCATCTGACCGCAGCCCACGACTCCGACGCGTGCAATGTCTCCCGCTGGGATGTCCGTCACATCGTCCCTTTCGCTGCTGATCCACGTCCGGGCAGGTTCGCCGGGTCCCGGTGCCTGCTCCGTTCGTGCACGTTACTCCGAAGTATCGATGATCGATCGCCGGGGTCGGGTCTGCTTCGGGCATGCTGGGCGCGGAGCGATCCGCGGCCGGGCGGATCCGCGGCTTTTGGGGCATGCGGATGGGACGAGTCTCACGCAGGGCGTTCGCGGTGGCGGCGCTGTCGGCTTTCACGATGATGCCCCAGGCGTCGGCCGCGCCCGGCCGCCGGGGCGGCGCCGCCCCGGACCCGGAGATGCGGGGTGTCTGGATCGCGTCCGTGGCCAACCGCGACTGGCCGTCGAAGCCCGGGCTGACGGCGTCGCAGCAGCGCGACGAACTGCTCACCCACCTCGACACGGCGGTCCGCAACCGGCTCAACACCGTCTTCCTCCAGGTCCGGCCCACGGCGGACTCCCTGTGGCCCTCGCCGTACGAGCCCTGGTCGCAGTACCTCACCGGCACCCAGGGCAAGGACCCCGGCTGGGACCCGCTGGGTACGGCGGTCCAGGAGGCCTACGCCCGGGGCCTGAAGCTGCACGCCTGGTTCAACCCGTACCGGGTCGCCGCACACGCCGACCCGGCCCGGCTCGCCGCGTCCCACCCCGCCCGGGAGAACCCCGACTGGGTGGTGACGTACGGCGGGAAGCTCTTCTACAACCCGGGGCTGCCCGAGGTCCGCGCCTTCGTCGAGGACGCGATGCTCGACGCCGTGGCGAAGTACCCCGTGGACGGCGTCCACTTCGACGACTACTTCTACCCCTACCCCGTGGCGGGGGAGAGCTTCGACGACGACGCCGCCTACGACGAGCACGGCAGCGGCTTCCCGGACCGGGCCGCCTGGCGGCGGGACAACATCGACCGGCTGGTGCGGGAGACGGCGGACCGCGTCAAGGAGGTCCGGCCGGGCGCACGCTTCGGCATCAGCCCCTTCGGCGTGTGGCGCAACGCCGGGACCGACCCGCTCGGCTCGGACACGAAGGCGGGTGTGGAGACGTACGACGATCTGCACGCCGACACCCGCACGTGGGTGCGCGAGGGCTGGATCGACTACATCGTCCCGCAGCTGTACTGGAACATCGGGTTCGCCGCCGCCGACTACGCCAAGCTGCTGCCCTGGTGGGCCGAGGTCGCCCACGGCAGCCCGACGCAGCTCTACGTGGGGGAGGGACTGTACAAGGCCGGTGACCCGGCGCAGCCCGCGGCGTGGCAGGAGACGGGCGAACTCTCCCGGCACCTGACGCTGGCCGGGCAGTATCCGCAGGTGCGCGGGCACGTCTACTTCGCCGCCAGGGACGTGGCGGCCGACCGGATCGGGGCGATGGCGCGGGTCGTCGTCGACCACTACGGACAGCCGGCGCCGCCCCCGCGCTGAGTCACGGCCCGGTGGTGGTCTCCCGGTGCCGGATCTCCGTGTCCGGACCCGGCGAGCACACGCCCTCGTGCCCGTCCTCGAACCGGACGCGGTACGGGGGACCGCCCTCCTGGCCGAGTACTTCGACGATCTCGCCGACCTTGTCGTGCTGACCGACCACCCTGCCGTGCTGGACAAGCTGGTCGCCCACGGTTGCGCGCATCTGGGGCCTCCTCACGGTGTGCGGAGCAGCGGTCCGTGGCCTCCGAGTCCACGGCGGGGGGCGCCTGCCGCCAGGGGCCGGGCACCGTCCCGCTCAGCCGCGTGATCGCTGTGTGACGGCGATGCAGACCAGCACCGCCGCGGCCGTCAGCGGGGCGGCGACCGTGAGGTGCTCGCCCAGCAGCAGCACCGACCACACCAGTGTGAGCAGCGGCTGGGCGAGCTGCAACTGGCTGGCCTTGGGGATGCCGATGGCCGCCATGCCGCGGTACCAGACGACCAGCCCGACGAACTGCGAGCCCGCCGCGACCCACAGCAGCCCGGTGACGCTGTGCGCGGTCAGGTGCACCGGCTCCTGCGCCAGGGCGAACGCGGCGACGGGCACGGTCAGCGGCAGGCACAGCACCAGCGCCCAGCCGATCACCTGCCAGCCCGGCATGACCCGGGCCAGGCGGCCGCCCTCGGTGTAGCCGGCCGCGCAGACCAGCAGCGCGGCGAAGAGGTACAGGTCGGCGGTGGTCAGGGCGCCGCCGCTCTGCTGCACGGTGAAGGCCAGCACCGCCGCCGCGCCCGCCAGCGCGGCGATCCAGAAGGTGCGCGAGGGCCGGGTGCCCACGCGCAGCGCGGAGAAGAGAGCGGTCGTCAGCGGCAGCAGCCCGACCACGACGGCGGCGTGCGCGGTGGTGGAGGTCTCCAGCGCCAGCGTGGTCAGCAAAGGGAAGCCGAGGACGACCCCGGCCCCGACGACCGCGAGCCCGGGCCAGTGCCGGCGGGCCGGCGGCGGGACGCGCAGCACCAGGAGCGCGGTGCCCGCGATCACCGCGGCCAGGACGCTCCGCACGGCGACCAGGGACCAGGGCCCGAAGCCCTCCAGCCCCCAGGCGGTGGCCGGGAACGTGAGGGAGAAGGCGACGACGCCGAGCGCGGCCAGGAGGGTGCCGAACCCGGGGCGCTCCCGTCCCGGGGCGGCGACTGCTATCGGGGAAGTCGCAGTAGCGCTACTCTGTGCTCTCATGCAAGAGCGTAGCAGCGTAGGCGAACTGGCAGAACAGCTGAGGCGGGAGCTCGACCGCTACTCGCCGGGTGGAAAGCTGCCGTCGAGCCGGGCGCTCGTCGAGCGGTTCCGGGTCAGCCCGGTGACGGTGTCGCGGGCCCTGGCACAGCTCGCCGCCGAGGGACTGGTGGTCACCCGGCCCGGCGCGGGCGCCTTCCGTGCGCAGACCCGTACGGCACCGGCCCCCGCCGGCGACACCTCCTGGCAGGAGGTCGCGCTCAGCGCGGACGGCGCCGCCGACCTCGTGCCGCGCTCGGTCGACGCCTCCGGCGTCCTGGTGTCGCTGGCCGCGCCGCCGCCCGGCGTGATCGAGTTCAACGGCGGCTATCTGCACCCGTCGTTGCAGCCGGAGCGGGCGATGGCTGCCGCCCTCTCGCGGGCCGGACGCCGTCCCGGCGCGTGGGGGCGCCCGCCCATGGAGGGCCTGCCGGAACTGCGCGAGTGGTTCGCGCGGAGCATCGGCGGCGCGGTCACCGCCGCCGAGGTGCTGGTCACCGCCGGCGGGCAGTCCGCGCTCACCACCGCCCTGCGCGCCCTCGCCCCGCCCGGCGCCCCCGTCCTGGTCGAATCGCCGACCTATCCCGGCATGCTCGCCATCGCCCGGGCGGCGGGGCTGCGCCCGGTCCCCGTCCCGGTGGACGCCGACGGCGTGCGGCCGGAGCTGCTCGCGGACGCGTTCCGGGCCACCGGCGCCCCGGTCTTCGTCTGCCAGCCGCTCTTCCAGAACCCCACCGGCGCGGTCCTGGCGCCCGGGCGGCGCGCCGAGGTGCTGCGCATCGCCCGGGAGGCGGGCGCGTTCGTCGTCGAGGACGACTTCGTACGGCGGCTGGTGCACGAGGACGCGGGGCCGCTGCCGCGCCCGCTGGCCGCCGACGACCCCGACGGTGTCGTCGTCCACGTCTCCTCGCTCACCAAGGCGACCTCGCCCAGCTTCCGGGTCAGCGCCCTGGCCGCCCGCGGGCCGGTCCTGGAGCGGCTGCGGGCCATCCAGGTCGTCGACACGTTCTTCGTGCCGCGTCCCCTCCAGGAGGCCGCACTCGAACTCGTGGGCTCGCCCGCCTGGCCGCGTCACCTGCGGGCCGTCTCCGCTGAGCTGAAGGCCCGCCGGGACGCGATGACCGGCGCACTCGCCCAGCACCTGCCGGAGCTGGCCCTGCCCCACATCCCGTCCGGCGGCTACCACCTGTGGCCCCGCCTGCCCGACGGCACGGACGAACCGGCCCTGACCTCCGCGGCCCTGCGGGCCGGCGTCGCCCTCGCGCCCGGCCGCCCGTACTTCAGCGCCGAACCACCGGCCGCGCACGTCCGGCTGAGCTTCGCGGCGGTCGCCGGGGCCGGGGAGATCGCCGAGGGCGTACGACGGCTGCGTACGGCCTGCGACGAGGTGCTGGGATAACCGGTCGACGCGCCTGAGGGCCGCCTGCGAGCATCGCGGCCATGACCGACACGCCGAGCCTGCCCGAAGGCTGCGAGATCTCCACCGACCCCGCCCGCCTCGACCGCGAGCGCGTGCACCGCTGGCTGTCCACCGACGCGTACTGGGCGCTGGGGCGTACCCGGGAGAAGCAGGACCGGGCGATCGAGGGGTCGCTCAACTTCGGGGTGTACGACACGGTGTCGGGAGAACAGATCGCCTACGCCCGGGTGATCACCGACCGGGCGACCTTCGGGTGGCTGTGTGACGTGTACGTCGATCCGTCGGCTCGCGGCAAGGGTGTCGGCGGCGCGCTGGTGGCCGCCGTACGGGAAGAACTGCGGTCGTACGGGGTGCGGCGGGTGCTGCTCGCCACGCACGACGCCCACGCCGTGTACGAGCGGCACGGGTTCGCGGCACTGGAGCGCCCCGGGGAGTGGATGGCGCTGGTCTTCGGCCCGTGAGGGCCGGGGCACCCTCGGTAACTCGTAGGTAACACCTCTTGACCTGCGCACTTGCTGCGTCCACCATCGCCGCATGCCACTTCGGGTCACCTTCGTCGCCGCCGCGCGCAGCTCCCCGGTGCTCGCCGAGCGTTTCGATGACGAGCGGCCGCTGGACCAGGCCGGCTGGGCCGAGGTGGAGCGGGTCGCGCAGGAACTGCTGCCGCTCGCCGCGGCCGAACTGCGCTACTGCTCGCCCACTCCGCGCAGCCGGGCGACGGGGGAGGGGCTCGGCTACGCGCCGCTGGTGCAGCTCGGCCTGCGCGACTGCGACATGGGCCGGTGGCGCGGGCTGACCCTGGGCGAGGCGATGGCCCGGGAACCGGATGCAGTGGACGCCTGGCTCGCCGACCCGCGTGCCACACCGCACGGCGGTGAGTCGCTGGTCGACTTCATCACCCGGGTCGGCGGCTGGCTCGACACCCGGCCCGTCGAGGACGGCTGCCGGGTCGTGGCGGTGGCCGAGCCGTCCGTGATCCGGGCGGCCCTGGTGTACGCCCTGAAGGCACCGCCCTCGACGTACTGGAACATCGACGTCCGCCCCCTGTCGACGACGTCCGTGACGGGCCGGGCGGGGCGCTGGAACCTGCGCTTCGACGGGGCGTCCGCTCAGCCCTCGCGCGCGTAGCCCGTGCTCAGCACCAGGTCCTTGGCGGGACCGCGCACCTGCCACACCGTCCGCCAGCGGTCCGCGGCGAGGACGGTGAACTCCCCGCGGTAGAGGTCCGCCGAGCAGGGATGGTCAGCGACGTGACGGCCGGACGTCAGGTCCAGGTCGTGGAACGGCCGTCCGTCGGCGAACCGCACGTCCGCCGTGCCGCCCGGGCCCGGCAGGAACCGCAGAGTCCGCTCGGCGGGCCGGGCGACGCCCTGCCAGACGAAGGTGCCGGACTCGTGGTGCAGCAGCCCGCCGCTCTCCTCCTCGCGGAACTCGGTGGTGCCGGTGAACTCCCCCTTCGCGCCGCTCGCGAGATCCCGCACCGACCGCGTCACGCGCCAGCGCCCGGCCAGATAGGCCAGCACGTCCGGCACTGGCCAGAACTCGCCCATCCCGTACCGCTCTCCGTCCCACGTGTTGCTGCACGACCCATTGACGCGCATCCGCCCCCTCCCTATCTTGCCGTTCGAAGTGCTGATCAATGTCTGATATTTCGAACACTCCTCTAGTAGAGAGCCGCGGAGTATCCATGCCACGCACCGCCGCCCGCACCCGATGGAGACTGGGTCTCGCGACCACCGCCCTCCTGACGGCAGCAGCCCTCGTACCGGCCCCCGCGCACGCCGAGGACGTCACCGACTACGCGATCACCGTCGACCCGTCCGCCCAGGGCGCCGCGATCGACGACACGATGTACGGCGTCTTCTTCGAGGACATCAACCGGGCCGCCGACGGCGGTCTGTACGCCGAGCTCGTGCAGAACCGATCCTTCGAGTACTCCACCGCCGACAACGGCTCCTACACGCCTCTGACCTCGTGGACGGTCGGAGGCACGGCCGAGGTCGTGAACGACTCGGGCCGCCTCAACGAGCGCAACCGCAACTACCTCACCCTGGGCGCGGGCTCGTCCGTCACCAACGCCGGCTACAACACCGGCATCCGGGTCGACCAGGGCAAGCGGTACGACTTCTCCGTCTGGGCCCGCGCCACGAGCGGCACCACGCTGACGGTCTCGCTGAAGGACAGCGCGGGCACACTCGCCACCGCCCGCCAGGTCGCCGTGAAGGGCGGCTGGGCCAAGTACAAGGCCACGTTCACGGCGACCCGCACCAGCAACCGCGGCCGGCTCGCCGTCGCCTCGTCGCACGCCGCCGCACTGGACGAGGTGTCGCTGTTCCCTCGCGAGACGTACAGGAACCAGCCGAACGGCCTGCGCAAGGACCTCGCCGAGAAGATCGCCGCCCTCAAGCCCGGCTTCGTGCGCTTCCCCGGCGGCTGCCTGGTCAACACCGGCTCCATGGAGGACTACAGCGAGGCCTCGAACTGGCAGCGCAAGCGCAGCTACCAGTGGAAGGACACCATCGGACCCGTAGAGCAGCGCGCCACCAACGCGAACGTCTGGGGCTACAACCAGAGCTACGGACTCGGCTACTACGAGTACTTCCGCTTCTCCGAGGACATCGGCGCCATGCCGCTGCCCGTCGTCCCGGCTCTGGTGACCGGCTGCGGCCAGAACAAGGCCACCGAAGACGAGGCGCTGCTCAAGCGGCACATCCAGGACACCCTCGACCTCATCGAGTTCGCCAACGGGCCGGCGACCTCCACGTGGGGCAAGGTGCGCGCGCGGATGGGCCACCCGAAGCCCTTCCACCTGACCCACATCGGGGTCGGCAACGAGGAGAACCTCCCGAAGGAGTTCTTCGCCCGCTTCGAGCGGTTCCGGACGGCCATCAAGGCGAAGTACCCGGACATCACCGTCATCTCCAACTCGGGCCCGGACGACGCCGGCACGACCTTCGACACCGCCTGGCAGCTCAACCGCGAGGGCAAGGTCGACATGGTCGACGAGCACTACTACAACAGCCCCAACTGGTTCCTCCAGAACAACGACCGCTACGACTCCTACGACCGCAAGGGGCCCAAGGTCTTCCTCGGCGAGTACGCCTCCCAGGGCAACGCCTGGAAGAACGGCCTGGCCGAAGCCGCCTTCATGACCGGCCTGGAGCGCAACGCGGACGTCGTCAAACTCGCCTCGTACGCCCCGCTGCTCGCCAACGAGGACTACGTCCAGTGGCGCCCGGACCTGATCTGGTTCAACAACCGGGCCTCCTGGAACTCGGCCAACTACGAGGTCCAGAAGCTGTTCATGACCAACGTCGGCGACCGCGTCGTCCCCTCGAAGGCCACCACCACCCCCGACGTCAGCGGCCCCATCACCGGCGCCGTCGGCCTGTCGACCTGGGCCACCAGCGCCGCGTACGACGACGTGAAGGTGACCTCGGCGGACGGCTCGACCCTGCTGAGCGACGACTTCTCCGGTGACGCCTCGAAGTGGAAGAGCAGCGGCCGGGGCAGCTGGAGCATCCAGGACGGCCAGTACGTCCAGACCGACACCGCCGCCGAGAACACCATGGTCACGGCGGGCGACCCGGCCTGGAAGGACTACGACCTGCATGTGAAGGCCACCAAGAAGTCCGGCAAGGAGGGCTTCCTCGTCGCCTTCGGCGTCAAGGACACCGGCAACTACTACTGGTGGAACCTGGGCGGCTGGAACAACACCCAGTCCGCGATCGAGCAGGCCGTGGACGGCGGCAAGGGCACCCTGATGACGAAGCCCGGGTCGATCGAGACCGGCCGGGCCTACGACGTCGACATCAAGGTCCGCGGCCGCCAGGTCACCCTCTTCCTCGACGGCAAGGAGTGGGGCAGCTTCAAGGACGACAAGCCGGCCGAGCCGTTCCGCCAGGTCGTGACCAATGACGCCAAGACCGGTGACCTGATCGTCAAGGTCGTCAACGCCCAGTCCGCCGAAGCCCGTACGGCCGTCGACCTCGGTGGCGCCAAGGTCGCCTCCACCGCCCGCGTGACCACGCTGGCCGCCGACGGGGACGCCGTGAACACCGAGACGGACACGCCGGTGACGCCGGTGACGTCCATGTTCCGGGGCGTGGCCCCGAAGTTCACGTACACCTTCCCGGCGAACTCCGTGACGTTCCTGAGGATCAAGCAGAGGTAGGACCCGTCGGTGTGGTCCGCCGCCCCGGGACGGCGGACCACACCATGGCAGTGGCCGGGCGTGAGTTCAGCCGCGCGTCTTCCAGCCCGGGACCGTCGGCAGCACCGCCTCCGCCACGCGCAGCAGCACGGCGTCGTCCGGCACCACCCCGTCCGCGCGCCACAGGGTGACGTCCACGGAGCCGCCGCGGTCCTCCGGGTCCTGGGCCACGGTGAGGGCCCGGGCCGGAACGCCGGGACCGCTGTCTGCGTCGCTTCCGTCCAGCCGGAAGCTGATGCTGATGGTGCGGGTGGAGTAGAGAACCCCGGGGCGGCCCAGTACCTTCTGCGGGCGGGCGTAGCTGCCGAGCAGTCCTTCCGACCCGCCCACCGGCAGGTCGTCGTAGGTCGCCGAGAGCGTGACGGTGTACGTCTCGAACTCGACCTGCGCCTGCGGTGTGGCGACATCCCCGATGGAGCTGTCGCTGCCGGAGGCCGTCTTCGCGATCTCCGTCGGCGTACCCAGCAGTGCGGCCAGGCCGGGCCGGTTCAGCGCCTCGCACAACTGCGCGCCGGAGAGGTGCTTGCCCTTCGGGGCCGGGGTCTTTGTGTCGGAGCACGTGGCCGGCTTCGGCTCGCTCTCCGCGGCCGACGTCTTCGCCAGCCCCCAGAAACCGGCGCCGAGCGCCCCCACCAGCACCACCGCCGCGAGCGCCTGCGCCCACGCGTTCGCGCCCGTCATCGGCGCGTCGTTCTCCTCGGCCATGTCCCCCACCCGCTGTGACCCCCTGAAATGTGCCCGGGGACCTTAACCTGTGGTCATGGCCAGGACAAAGCTGGTTTCCGGGACCGGCGCCGCGGTGGCCGCGCCGCCCCTGGATGGGATTGCATAAACGTGCAGCGAAACGTATAGTCATGCCCTCTAAGGAGGAGGATCCATGGCGGTACGTGCGGCAGTGGCCGGAGCGAGTGGGTACGCGGGCGGGGAACTGCTGCGTCTGCTCCTGGCGCACCCCGAGGTCGAGATCGGCGCCCTGACCGGCAACTCGAACGCGGGACAGAGGCTCGGTGCGCTCCAGCCGCACCTGCTGCCCCTGGCCGGACGAGTGCTCCAGGAGACCACCCCCGAGGTCCTGGCCGGTCACGACGTCGTCTTCCTCGCGCTGCCGCACGGACAGTCCGCCGCCGTCGCCGAACAGCTCGGCCCGGACGTACTCGTCGTCGACATGGGCGCCGACTTCCGGCTGACCGACGCCGCCGCCTGGGAGCGGTTCTACGGCTCCCCGCACGCCGGAACCTGGCCCTACGGCCTCCCCGAACTGCCGGGCGCCCGCGCTGCGCTGGAGGGGTCCAAGCGCATCGCGGTGCCCGGTTGCTACCCGACCGCCGTCTCCCTCGCCCTCTTCCCCGCGTACGCGGCGGGCCTGGCCCAGGCCGAGGCCGTGATCGTCGCCGCGTCCGGCACGTCCGGCGCGGGCAAGGCGCCCAAGCCGCACCTGCTCGGCAGCGAGGTCATGGGCTCGATGTCCCCCTACGGCGTCGGCGGCGGGCACCGGCACACCCCCGAGATCACCCAGAACCTCAGCGCGGCCGCCGGAGAGCCGGTCACGGTGTCCTTCACCCCGACCCTCGCGCCGATGCCCCGCGGCATCCTCGCCACGTGCAGCGCCAAGGCCGCCGACGGTGTCACGGCCGAGTCCCTGCGCGCCGTCTACGAGAAGGCCTTCGCCGACGAGCCGTTCGTGCACCTGCTCCCCGAGGGCCAGTGGCCCGCAACGGCGTCCGTCTACGGTTCGAACGCCGTTCAGGTGCAGGTCGCGCATGACGCGGCCGCCGGGCGGATCATCGTGATCAGCGCCATCGACAACCTCACCAAGGGCACCGCGGGCGGTGCCGTCCAGAGCATGAACATCGCCCTGGGTCTCGACGAGACCACCGGACTGACGACGATCGGAGTTGCGCCGTGAGTGTGACGGCAGCAAAGGGATTCACGGCGGCGGGCATCGCCGCCGGGATCAAGGAGAACGGCAACCCCGACCTGGCCCTCGTGGTCAACACCGGTCCCCGCCGCGCCGCCGCCGGCGTCTTCACCTCCAACCGTGTGAAGGCCGCTCCGGTGCAGTGGTCCGAGCAGGTCATGAAGAGCGGCCAGGTGTCCGCCGTCGTCCTCAACTCCGGCGGCGCCAACGCCTGTACCGGACCGAAGGGCTTCCAGGACACGCACGCGACGGCGGAGAAGGTCGCCGGGGTCCTGGGCCGCGGCGCCATCGAGGTCGCCGTCTGCTCCACCGGCCTCATCGGCCTCCTGCTCCCGATGGACAAGCTGCTCCCGGGCGTCGAGACCGCAGCCGCCCAGCTCTCCGAGCACGGCGGCGAGAAGGCCGCCATCGCCATCAAGACCACCGACACCGTCCACAAGACGTCCGTCGTCACGAAGGACGGCTGGACCGTGGGCGGCATGGCCAAGGGCGCGGGCATGCTCGCCCCCGGCCTCGCCACCATGCTCGTCGTCCTCACCACCGACGCGGACCTGGAGAACGAGGCCCTGGACAAGGCGCTGCGGGCGGCCACCCGTACGACCTTCGACCGCGTCGACTCCGACGGCTGCATGTCCACCAACGACACCGTGCTGCTGCTCGCCTCCGGCGCGGCCGGCGTCACCCCGGAGTACGAGGAGTTCGCCGAGGCCGTCCGGCAGGTCTGCGACGACCTCGGCCAGCAGCTCATCCGGGACGCCGAGGGCGCCAGCAAGGACATCAGGGTCGAGGTGATCAACGCCGCGACCGAGGACGACGCCGTAGAGGTGGGCCGCTCCATCGCCCGCAACAACCTCCTCAAGTGCGCCCTCCACGGCGAGGACCCCAACTGGGGCCGCGTGCTCTCCGCGATCGGCACGACGAGCGCCGCCTTCGAGCCCGACCGGCTCAATGTCGCCATCAACGGCGTCTGGGTCTGCAAGAACGGCGGCGTCGGCGAGGACCGCGACAAGGTCGACATGCGCTACCGCGAGGTGCACATCGTCGCCGACCTCGCCGCCGGGTCCGAGACCGCCACCATCTGGACCAACGACCTCACCGCCGACTACGTCCACGAGAACAGCGCGTACTCGTCATGAGCAGTGGAGCGACACGCAAGCACACCGCGCTGCCCAAGGCGCAGATCCTCATCGAGGCGCTGCCCTGGCTGGTCCGGCACAACGGCAAGACGGTCGTCATCAAGTTCGGCGGCAACGCCATGATCGACGAGGACCTGAAGGCCGCCTTCGCCCAGGACGTGGTGTTCCTGCACCACGCCGGCCTCAAGCCGGTCGTCGTGCACGGCGGCGGGCCGCAGATCAGCGCCGCCCTCGACCAGCACGGCATCGTCAGCGAGTTCAAGGCGGGCCTCAGGGTGACGACCGAGGACGCCATGGACGTCGTACGGATGGTGCTGGCGGGGCAGGTCCAGCGCGAACTGGTCGGGCTGCTCAACCAGCACGGGCCGCTCGCCGTCGGCCTGACCGGCGAGGACGCGCACACCATCACGGCCACCAAGCACCAGCCCGAGATCGACGGCGAGCTGGTCGACATCGGGCGGGTCGGCGAGATCACCGCGATCGACACCGGCGCCATCGAGGCCCTGCTCGCCGACGGCCGCATCCCGGTCGTCTCCTCGATCGCCCGCTCCCAGGACGACGGACATGTCTACAACGTCAATGCCGATACGGCGGCTGCGGCACTCGCTGCTGCACTGGACGCCGAAACCCTCATGGTCCTCACGGACGTCGAGGGCCTCTACGAGGACTGGCCGCACAGCGACGAGGTGATCAGCCGCCTCACCGCCACCGAGCTGGAGCGGCTGCTGCCGGACCTGTCGTCCGGCATGGTGCCGAAGATGGAGGGCTGCCTGCACGCCGTGCGCAACGGCGTCACCACCGCCCGCGTCATCGACGGCCGGGTCCAGCACTCGATCCTGCTGGAGATCTTCACCGACGAGGGCATCGGCACGATGGTCGTGCCCGACGAGCACGAGGGGGACGCCGTATGACCGCCCATCAGGAGTACGCCGAGCGGTGGCAGGGCGCGCTCATGAACAACTACGGCACCCCGCTGCTCCCCCTGGCCCGCGGCGAGGGCACCAAGGTGTGGGACGCCGACGGCAACGCCTACCTCGACTTCGTCGGCGGCATCGCCACCAACGCCCTCGGACACGCCCACCCGGCCGTCGTGGAGGCCGTCACCCGGCAGATCGGCTCCCTCGGCCACATCTCCAACTTCTTCATGGCCGAGCCGACCGTCGCCCTCGCCGAACGGCTGCTGCGCCTGTTCGGCCGGGACGGCAAGGTCTTCTTCTGCAACTCCGGCGCCGAGGCCAACGAGGCCGCGTTCAAGATCGGCCGGCTGACCGGCCGGACCCACGTCGTGGCCACCGAGGGCGCCTTCCACGGACGGACCATGGGCGCCCTGGCCCTGACCGGCCAGGCCGGCAAGCGCGAGCCGTTCCTGCCGCTGCCCGCCGACGTCACGCACGTGCCGTTCGGTGACGCGCAGGCCCTGGCCGCCGCGGTCACCGAGGAGACCGCGCTCGTCATCCTCGAACCGATCCAGGGCGAGCTCGGCGTGGTCGTCCCGCCGGCCGGCTACCTCAAGGCGGCCCGGGCCATCACCGCCGCGACCGGGGCGCTCCTCGTCCTCGACGAGGTGCAGACCGGCATCGGCCGGACCGGGCACTGGTTCGAGTACCAGGCCCACGAGGGAGTCCTGCCCGACGTCGTCACCCTCGCCAAGCAACTCGGCGGCGGGCTGCCGCTGGGCGCCACCGTCGCCTTCGGGCGCGCGGCCGACCTGCTCCAGCCCGGCCAGCACGGCACCACCTTCGGCGGCAACCCGGTCGCCTGCGCCGCCGGGCTCGCCGTCCTCGACACCATCGAGAACGAGGGGTTGCTGGAGAACGTCAAACGGCAGAGCGAGAGGTTGCGGGACGGAATCGAGGGCCTCGGCCACCAGTTGATCGATTTCGTCCGGGGGACGGGACTTCTCCTGGGTATCGTGCTGACCGAGCCGCTCGCGCCCCAGGTGCGCCAGGCGGCTCAGGAGGCCGGATTCCTGGTGAACGTGCCCGCCCCCGACGTCGTCCGGCTGATGCCGCCGCTGAACCTTCGCGACGACGAGGTGGACGCGTTCCTCGGGGCGCTGCCCGGCATCCTCCAGGCAGTCAGCGGGGACGGACGATCCGGGGAATGAGACGACGATGAGCCAGGCGCAGGACCACGAGCAGCCGGGGGCGAACGGGCCCGCCGTGCCGCAGACCCGCACCGCCCGCCACCGCCGGATCGTGGACATCCTCAACCGGCAGCCGGTCCGGTCGCAGAGCCAGCTGGCGAAGCTGCTCGCCGACGACGGGCTGAGCGTCACCCAGGCGACGCTCAGCCGGGACCTGGACGAGCTGAACGCGGTGAAGATCCGCAACGCCGACGGCGACCTGATCTACGCGGTGCCCAGCGAGGGTGGGTTCCGCACGCCCCGGGCACCGCTGGGCGGGTCGGCGAAGGAGGAGCGGATGCGGCGGCTCTCCCAGGAGCTGCTGATCTCCGCGGAGGCTTCGGCGAACCTCGTGGTCCTGCGGACCCCTCCGGGGGCGGCGCAGTTCCTGGCCTCGGCCATCGACCAGGCCGAACTGCACGACATCCTGGGGACGATCGCCGGGGACGACACGTTGCTGCTGATCAGCCGGGAGCCGACGGGTGGGCAGGCCCTGGCGGATCATTTGCTGAGGCTGGCGCAGAACGGGCACGCGCCGTAGGGGTGCGGGCGGGTGGCTGTGTGCGCGGCTGCGCTGTGGCCGTTCGCGCAGTTCCCCGCGCCGCTGAGGGCGTCCCCCAGCTACGGACACGACCTGGGGGCGGCACGGGTGGGGTCCCCCTGCTCGAGCGAAGCCGAGAGCTTGGGGAGGCACCCCGCTACGCGGGGTGCGGACCCACCCGGCCCCGGCCGCAGCTCACCCCAGCCTCGCCGCCAACCCCCCGGTGCACCGCACCTCGTCCCCGGCCGTGATCAGCAGCGCCTCGACACCCGGCAGGGACTCCAGCCAGGCCAGCCCCTCCCGCGAGCCCATCGCGAACGCCGCCGTCGCCCAGCAGTCCACCCACGTCAGCCGCGGACCCACCACCGTCACGGCGACCAGGTCGGTCACCGCGGAACGCCCCGTACGGGGGTCGACGATGTGGTCTCCCCGCTCCGCCGTCCCGGACGTGGCCACGGACAATTCCGAGGCCCCCGCCGCCGAGACGACCGCCGCGAGACCCCCCGGACGCAGCGGGTCGGCCACGCCCACACGCCACGGCCGCTGCCCACCCGGTGTCCCGAGCAGCTGCACGTCGCCGCCGCCGTTCAGATTCACTCCGCACACCCCGGGCACGTCCGCCAGCCGCCGCGCCGCCCGCTCGACCGCCCAGCCCTTGACGATGCCGGTCGGATCGAGGCGGCCCCGGTACGACGTGCTGAACCAGCCGTCGCTCCGCCGCTCCGCCTCGGCGGCCAGCTCCAGCACCTCGGCGACCTCGGGGTCGCACTCCGCGACCGTCAGCTCCCCACGCTGGAGCCGCGATATCTGGCTGTCCTCGCGGTAGGTGCTGAACACCTCGTCGACGCGGTGCAGTCCGGCGACGGCCTCGTCCAGGGCCGCGCGCACGGCGGCCGGTTCCCCGCCGCGGACGTCGAAGGAGAAGACGGTCCCCATCGTCTCCTCGGCATGACGTACCGCGGCGGGAGCCTCTGCGGAGTGGGCCACCGTGTCAGCCACCGGCCTGGTCCAGCGCGGACTGGAGGGACTGCTTGTAGCCGGCGCTGGTGTACGTCGCCCCGGACACGGCGTCGATCTGCGCGTTCCCGGCCGCCACCGCCGCCTGGTTGAGGCGGGGGACGGAGGAGGAGGTGATCTGGTCGCTGCGGCCGCCCTTGGGGGCCTGGACCGCCTCGGCCTTGGTGATCTTCCCGCCCGCCACGGTCACCCGCACCTGGACCGGGCCGTACTGCGTCTGCGCCACGCTGCCGGTGAGGGTCTGCGTCGCCGCCTGACCGCCCCCCGAACCCGCCGCCTGACCGCCGCCCGAACCCGCGGCCTGCGAGGAGCCGCCGCCGGCCGGAGCCTTGTCCAGGGCCGACTGGAGGGACTTCTTGTACCCGGCGCTGGTGTACGTCGCGCCCGAGACCGCGTCGATGTCCGCGTTCCCGGCCGCCACGGCCGCCTGGTTGAGGCGGGGGACGGAGGAGGAGGTGATCTGGTCGCTGCGGCCGCCCTTGGGGGCCTGGACCGCCTCGGCCTTGGTGATCTTCCCGCCCGCGACCGTCACCCGCACCTGGACCGGGCCGTACTGCGTCTGCGCGACATCGCCGGTCAGCGTCTGTGCGCCGCCCGACCCCTGCTGCGCCCCGGCCGACGCCTTCGCCTTGTCCAGGGCCGACTGGAGGGACTTCTTGTACCCGGCGCTGGTGTAGGTGGCGCCCGAGACCGCGTCGATCTCCGCGCTCTGCGCCGCGACCGCCGCCTGGTTCAGACGCGGCACCGAGCTTGCCGTGATCTGGTCGCTGCGGCCGCCCTTGGGGGCCTGCACCGCCTCGGCCTGGGTGATCTTGCCGTTGGCCATGGTCAGGCGGACCTGCACCGCGCCGTACTGCGTCTGCGCCGCGTCACCGGTGACCGCGCCGTTCACGCCGCCCTGCGGCGCCTGCCCGGCCGCCGCGGGCGGCGCCTGGCCCGCCGCCTGGGCCGAACCGGGGTCCGAGGCCGGCTTCAGGGACAGCAGCAGCACGATCCCGGAGACGGTGGCTGCGCCGGCGAGCACGGCACGCCGGACGGGGTGAGACTTCCTCATCGTTTCCCAAACTCCTGAAAGACCGTTGGTGTCCCGTCGCTCACATCTCGAACGACTCGTGATGGATACGGCGAGCGGGTACTCCCGCGCCGCGCAGTGCCTCGTAGACCGACTGGGCGAAGCCGGGCGGCCCGCACATGAAGACGTCGTGGTCGTCGATGTCCGGGATCTTGCGCTGGAGGGACTCCGCCGAGATGTCGGGGCGTTCGCCCTCCGGGCTGTTGACCGCGTACATCAGCCGGGCGCCGCGCTCGTCGGCGATCTTGGCGAGTTCGCCCCACAGCGCCAGGTCCTGCGTGGTGTTGGCCCGGTAGAGCAGGGTGATGTCGCCGGACGCGCCCGGCAATGTCTCGAACAGCGCCCGCATCGGGGTGATGCCCACACCGCCCGCGACCAGCAGCACCTTGCCGCGGCTGCGACGCTGGGCGGTCATCGCGCCGTACGGGCCCTCGGCCCACACCTTGGTGCCGGGTTCGAGATCACGCAGCCGCGAGGTGTGGTCACCGATCGCCTTGACCGTGATCCGCAGCATGTCAGGGCGGGGCGCCGCGGACAGCGAGTACGGGTGCGAACTGAAGCGCATGCCCGGCGCCTTGAACCGCCAGCGGAAGAAATGACCGGCCTCCGCGCCCATCCGGTGCAGCTTGCGCCCGCTGATCAGCACCGACACGATCCCCGGGGTCTCCTCGATGACCGCCGCCACCCGCATGCGGTGCCGCATGTTCAGCCGGACCGGGGTGAGGATCCGGTACCAGACGACCAGCGCGGTCACCACGCCGTACAGCCCGTACCAGAAGGTCTTCGCGGCCGGCTCGACGGCGAACTCGTTGCCGGTGGTGATCTGGTGCCAGAACGTCAGGTATACCGCCGCGTACGTCAGCAGGTGCACGTGGTACCAGGTGTCGTAACCGATCAGCCGGCGCACCCCGCCGATCGACAGGATCCCGATGACGAACAGCAGGCCCGTGCCGATGGCGGCCTTGCCCATGTCCGGCAGCTGGTTGATGGAGTCCGTCGTCTGCTGGACGATGTCGCCGAGTCCCTTGCCCGCTTGCAGGGCGTAGCCCCACATGATGAGGAAGACGTGGGCGAGGACCAGGCAGAGCGTGTAGCGGCCGGTCATGGCGTGCCAGCGCGCGACCCGGTCGGTGCCCACCCGGCGCTCCAGCGCGGGCACCCGGGCCATCTGGAGCACCACCAGCGCCATGAGGTAGCCGGCGAGCAGACCGGTGATCCGGCCGGCGGCCAGGATCTTGCTCGTGTTGTCCGCGAGGGACGGTGTGTTGTCCCACCACAGCCACAGCACGGCCGCCGCACCGGCCCACAGGGCGATCAGCAGCGGGACGGCCGGGGAGCGGCGCGGGCGGATGCGGCGCATCGTCTGGCGGCGGGCGGCACGTCCGCCTGCGAGCGTGGTGGTCACGGTTCCTCCGTGGGGACTTGACCCTTGGCCCACAGATACGTGCCGCAACACGGGAGTGTTCAGCCGCGTCCCGAGTCGGCCGTGCGCAGGAGTGACCGCTGGTAACACGCACCCGGCCGGCGCGCTGTCACAGACGCGCGACGGCCGTCTTCCCGCTCGTCGTGCCGACGGCGATGTGCGGCCGCCGGGCGGGGTCGGCCCAGGTCAGGATCCGCCGCATCGCGTTCTCGGACACGGACACGCAACCGGCCGTCGCGCCCCGCCCGTTGGCGTGGAGGAAGATGCCCGCGCCGCGCCCCCGCACGGGACGCTCGTAGTTGAAGCCGATGACGAGCGCGTACGCGTACTGGGCGCGGTAGGTGATCAGCTGCTCGGCCTCGGCGGCCCGGCAGTCGGCCGCACGGGGCTCGCTCCAGCGGTTGTAGGAGCGGGAGTCGTTGTCCTGGCACCACCAGGAGTCCCGGTGCACCCGGCGGTAGGTGTACGCCGTCCCGCGCGGAGCCGCCTTGATGCCGAAGGCGTACGGCAGGCCGTAGAGGCCGGTGGGTGTGGTGCTGGTGCCCTGCTTGCGCGAGGCACCCGCGACGAGCCCGTTCGCCCCGAAACGGGCGGGCGTGGAGCCCCTCTTCACCCAGCGTCCGTCTGCGCCGCGGTCCCACCAGCTGACCGTGCCCGTCGTCGAGGCCCGTCCCGGGGCCACGGCGGTGATCAGCTGGGTGCCCCCGCCGGTGTCCGTCATCCGGGCCGGCAGTGGCGGCGGGGCGGGCGGCCCGGCGCCGAGCGCGATCAGGGAGGAGACGGCGAGGGCGACGGCACCGGGGCGCATGCCTCAGACGTTAGAGGGAGGCAGCGGCAACGGCAGCCCGGGTAGTCCGTCCAGGCTGCTGGCGATGTGCTCCTTCTTGCTGAAGTACGCGCTGAGCGAGGCGTCGTCCTCCCGGGCGAACCGCTTGCCGTGCAGGTCCCGGTCCTCCTCGTACGCCATGAAGGGCACCCCGTAGCCGCAGGTGTCGCGGACGAGTTCGGCGGTGACGACGATGATCGCGCGCAGGCCGTGCTGCGTCGGGTCGATGTCCGGGAAGTGCCCGAGCAGTTCCCGGAA
Organism: Streptomyces sp. NPDC029044; assembly: GCF_040637495.1. Lineage (NCBI taxonomy): Bacteria > Bacillati > Actinomycetota > Actinomycetes > Kitasatosporales > Streptomycetaceae > Streptomyces > Streptomyces sp. NPDC029044. The sequence goes on along the minus strand of NZ_JBEZWN010000007.1, from coordinate 115,136 downwards.
ACGGGGGTCGTCGCGGAAGACCGGCTCACCCCTGCCGTGTACGCGGACGATGTTCGGCGGGCCCTGGAAGGCGCACCACATCAGGGTGATCCGCCCGTTCTCCCGGAGGTGGGCGATGGTCTCGGCGTTGGAACCGGCGAAGTCGAGGTAGGCCACCGTGAGCTCGTCGAGCACGGCGAAGGAGCCGGTGAGCCCCTTGGGGGAGAGGTTGACCGTGCCGTCGGCGGCGAGGGGGGCGGTGGCGGTGAAGAAGACCGGCTGCGCCTCGATGAAGGTGCGGAGCCGGCCGTCTATGCGCTCGTGAGTCTTTCCCATGTCGAAGATTATGGTCACAGATCTTTCGACTGTCTAAAGAACAGCGTCCGGGGAGGTGCGGGATCCGGTCACCTCTGCCGGATCCCGTGCGCAGGCGTCGTCCGTGGCCGCCCCGGCCGGCGCTCCCACGGGGCGGCCACAGCGCCTGTCACCTCACTTGGTGAGCGTGCAGGCGGCCAGGGAGTCCAGGCCCTGCGGCTTGGCGGCGGTGCGGCCGATGGCGGTGGCGATGCGGTTGACGGTGGAGACGCGCTTGTCCTTGAGCGGGCCGAGGATGGCGTTCTGGACGAAGTTCGGGCCGCCCTGGCCGACGGTGTCGACCAGGCGCTTGTTGGCTTCCTGGATCTGCGTGTTGAGCAGGGTCAGGTTGCGGTCGACCTCGGCCTTGGCGGAGGCGGGGACGGCGGGAAGCTTCGACCTGACGTCCGGGCAGGAGATGGTGCCTGCGGCGGCACCGCCGCCGTTGCCCGCGTTCCCGGCGTTGCCCGTGTTTCCGGCGTTCCCAGCGTTCCCGGCGTTGCCCGTGTTCCCGGTGTTCCCGCCCGCCTGCGGCTTGCCGGCCGCGCCGCCGCCCGCGTTGGTGCCCGCGCCGTTCAGAGTGCAGGCGGCCAGGGAGTCCAGGCCCTGCGGCTTGGCGGCGGTGCGGCCGATGGCAGTGGCCATGCGGTTGATCGCCGCGACGCGCTTGTCCTTGAGGGGCCCGAGGATGGCGTTCTGGACGAAGTTCGGGCCGCCCTGGCCGACGGTGTCGACCAGGCGCTTGTTGGCTTCCTGGATCTGCGTGTTGAGCAGGGTCAGGTTGCGGTCGATCTCGGCCTTGGCGGAGGCGGGGACGGCAGGGAGCTTCGACCTGACGTCCGGGCAGGTGATCGTGCCGGGGCCCGCGAGTGTCCGGGCGCTGGTCCCGTTGCTCTTGGAGCCCTCCCCGGCGAGGGCGAAGCCGGCGATCACCGTGCCGGACAGTGCCACCGCGGCGGCGCCGCCGATGAACGTGACGCGACGCTTGTTGTACTTCGGAAGAGCCCTGGACATGCGGATGCCTCACTAGGGGTCGGGGTGTCGTCGGTGTCGTAACGCGGCGCCTGCGTTCGGCGAGAGGTACGGGTAAGCGGTTTCCCGCGTTCAAAGGATCTTCAAATTCCTCTCACCTGGCCGGAATCCGCTCCTCGGTCCCGTCGGATTGACGAATCATGCATAACTCTGCATACTCATGCATGACGGTGAGGCACATCCACAGCCCTTGAGGAGCACGCAGGTGAGCAGCAACAGCGGTGACGTCCGGCTCTGGGGCGGTCGTTTCGCCGACGGTCCCGCCGAGGCCCTGGCGAAGCTGTCCGCGTCCGTCCACTTCGACTGGCGTCTCGCGCCGTACGACATCGCCGGTTCCCGTGCCCACGCGCGCGTGCTGCACAAGGCGGGCCTCCTCACGGAGGATGAGCTGACCCGCATGATCGCCGGCCTCGACCAGCTGGAGGCGGACGTCGCCGACGGCTCGTTCGTGGGCACGATCGCCGACGAGGACGTCCACACCGCCCTGGAGCGCGGCCTCCTGGAGCGCCTCGGCCCCGACCTGGGCGGCAAGCTGCGCGCGGGCCGGTCCCGCAACGACCAGGTCGCGACCCTCTTCCGCATGTACCTGCGGGACCACGCCCGGATCGTCGGCGGCCTGATCGCCGAGCTCCAGGACGCGCTGATCGGACTCGCCGAGGCCCATCCCGACGTGGCGATGCCCGGCCGCACCCACCTCCAGCACGCCCAGCCCGTCCTCTTCGCCCACCACGTCCTGGCCCACGTCCAGTCCCTCTCCCGGGACGCGGAGCGGCTGCGCCAGTGGGACGCCCGCACGGCGGTCTCGCCCTACGGCTCGGGCGCCCTGGCCGGCTCCTCCCTCGGGCTGGACCCGGAAGCGGTGGCCAAGGACCTCGGCTTCGAGCACGGCTCGGCCGGCAACTCCATCGACGGGACGGCCTCCCGGGACTTCGTCGCCGAGTTCGCCTTCATCACGGCGATGATCGGCGTCAACCTCTCCCGGATCGCCGAGGAGGTCATCATCTGGAACACGAAGGAGTTCTCCTTCGTGACCCTGCACGACGCGTTCTCGACGGGCTCGTCGATCATGCCGCAGAAGAAGAACCCGGACATCGCGGAGCTGGCGCGCGGCAAGTCCGGCCGCCTGATCGGCAACCTGACGGGCCTGATGGCCACGCTCAAGGCCCTCCCGCTCGCGTACAACCGCGACCTCCAGGAGGACAAGGAGCCGGTCTTCGACTCCATCGACCAGCTGGAGGTCCTGCTCCCGGCCTTCACCGGCATGATGGCCACGCTCACCGTCCACCGCGAGCGCATGGAGGAACTGGCCCCCGCCGGCTTCTCCCTCGCCACGGACATCGCCGAGTGGCTGGTCAAGCAGGGCGTCCCGTTCCGCGTGGCCCACGAGGTCGCGGGGGAGTGCGTCAAGGCGGCCGAGGCCGAGGGCAAGGAGCTGGACGAGCTGACGGACGACCAGTTCGCGAAGATCTCCAGCCACCTGACCCCCGAGGTCCGCACGGTCCTCAACGTCCCCGGCGCCCTGGCCTCCCGCAACGGCAGGGGCGGCACGGCCCCCAGCGCGGTCGCCGTCCAGCTGGCGGAGGTGAAGGCCGACGTCGCGGCCCAGCACGAGTGGGCGACAGCACGGCAGCGGGCCCAATAGGGGCGCGGGGATTGGCGCGACAAGCCACAGGCAGCCCGCACGCGCAAAACACCGCAAGTCCCGAGCCCTGAGGCGAAGGTCATCGCGGGTTACGTTGGTCGAAGCCGAACCGGAGCCGACCGAACGGAGCCCCCGATGCCCTTCGCCCGCCTGGCCACAGCGACAACCCCCACCTGCCACATCGGTCTCGGTCTCGCGGCCGTCGGACGGCCGGGCTACATCAACCTGGGACGGGACGAAGACCTCGGAGAGGACCGCAGCGTCGAAACGCTGCGCACCCGCACCCATGAACTCCTCGACGCCGCCTACGCCCAGGGCGTCCGCTACTTCGACGCCGCCCGCTCCTACGGCCGTTCCGAGGAGTTCCTCGCCGAATGGCTCAAGGCCAGGCCGGCCTTCGGCGACATCGTCGTGGGCAGCAAGTGGGGCTACACCTACACCGCCGGCTGGTCCACGGACGCCGAGCAGCACGAGGTCAAGGACCACACCCTCGCCACCTACGAGCGGCAGCGCGCGGAGAGCGAGACCCTGCTCGGCGACCGCCTCGACCTCTACCAGATCCACTCGGTGACCCCGGACAGCCCGGCCCTCACCGACAAGGAGCTGCACGCCAGGCTCGCGGAAGCCGCCGAGCGGGGCCTCACCGTCGGCTTCTCCACCAGCGGCCCCGCACAGGCGGAGGTGATCCGCGCCGCCCTCGCCGTGACGGTCGACGGCGAACCGCTCTTCCGTACGGTGCAGTCGACGTACAACGCGCTGGAGACCTCCGTCGCCCCCGCGCTCGCCGAGGCGCACGACGCCGGGCTCACCGTGATCGTCAAGGAGGGCATGGCCAACGGCCGGCTGGCCGGGCCGCACGCCCCGCAGGTCGTGCGGGAGATCGCCGAACAGGCCGGGCTGGGCTGCGACGCCGTCGCCCTGGCCGTGATCCTCCGCCAGCCCTGGGCCGGTGTCGTCCTCTCCGGTGCCGCGACCACCAACCAGCTCGCCTCGAACCTGCACGCTGCGGTCGTCGATCTCGACGACGACCAGCTGACCCGCCTCGCCACCCTGGTCGAGGAACCGCAGGCGTACTGGGAGCGGCGCGCGCAGCTGCCCTGGCACTGATCACCCTTCACCCGTCCGACAGCCGTGAGTCACCCATGCCCTAGGTGAGACATTCATGTCTCATATGGAGTATGGTCGTCTCATGGCTGTCGATCCTGAGCACGTGCTGCGCGCCGCCGCGGCCCTGCTGACCCGCAAATCCACCGCGACCATGGACGAGGTCGCCAAGGCCGCCGGGATCAGCCGGGCCACGCTGCACCGCCACTTCGCCGGGCGGGACGCCCTCGTCCGGGCGCTGGAGGCGCTCGGCATCGCGGAGTGCGCGGCCGCGCTGGACGCGGCCCGGCTCGACGAGGGCACGGCGAGCGATGCCGTACGCCGGCTGGTCGGAGCGGTAGAGCCGGCCGCCGGACTGCTCGCGTTCCTCTACACCGAGAACCAGCTGTTCGAGGGCGAGGAGCAGAACGCGGGCTGGGCCCTGATCGACGACCGGATCTCCGCCCTGTTCCGGCGCGGTCAGCTCAGCGGCGAGTTCCGCATCGACCTCACGCCCGCCTGGCTCACCGAGGCGCTGTACGGCCTGCTGGCCTCCGGCGCCTGGCTGGTGCACAGCGGCAAGGGCGCACCCAAGGACTTCCAGCACATGATCGTCGAGCTGTTGCTCGGCGGCGCACTCAGGAGAGAGGAATCATGACCAGCACCCTGCGGCCAGCGTCGACGACCGAGGTGGTGAAGCGCCCGGGCCGCTGGCTCGCGCTCGGCGTTCTCGTGCTCGCCGTGCTGCTGGTGGCCGTCGACGCGACCGTTCTCGGTCTCGCGACCCCCTACATCAGCGAGGACCTCAAGCCCTCGGGCACCCAGCTGCTGTGGATCGGCGACGTCTACTCGTTCGTCATCGCCGGTCTGCTCGTCTCCATGGGCAGCCTCGGCGACCGCGTCGGCCGCAAGCGGATCCTGCTCGTCGGCGCCACGGCGTTCGGCGCGATATCCGTGTTCAACGCCTACGCCACGACCCCCGAGATGATGATCGTCGCGCGGGCGCTGCTCGGCGTCGCCGGCGCGACCCTGATGCCGGCCACGCTCGCGCTGATCCGCAACCTCTTCCACGACCCGCGCGAGCGCAGTCTCGCCGTCGGCGTCTGGGGCGCCACCGCCTCCGCCGGTACGGCCGTCGGCCCGATCGTCGGCGGGTTCCTGCTGGAGCACTTCTGGTGGGGGTCGGTCTTCCTCATCAATCTGCCCGTGATGGCCGTGCTGGTCCTGGTCGGAATCAAGCTGCTGCCCGAGTCGCGCACCGCGAATCCCGGTCCGTGGGACCTGGTCAGCGTCGTGCTGTCGCTGGTCGGCATGATCGGCGTCGTGTACGCGATCAAGGAGGCGGCGACCCACGGCTTCGCAGGAACCACCCTGGCCGCGGGCCTGCTGGGTGCGGCCGCCCTGTACGGGTTCGTCCGCCGTCAGCTCAGGCTCCCGACGCCGCTGCTGGACATGCGGCTGTTCCGCAACCGGGGTTTCAGCGGGGCGGTGCTGGCCGACCTGCTGACCATCCTCGGCCTGTCCGGGCTGGTGTTCTTCCTGTCGCAGTACCTGCAACTCGTCCAGGGCAGGCGCCCGTTCGAGGCCGGGCTGGCCGAGCTGCCCGCGGCGGTCGGAGCGGTGGTGGCCGGACTCGTCGCGGGGCGCGCGGCCCGGCGCCTGTCGGTACGGACCGTCGTCTCCGGCGGCCTCGCGGCCATAGGCCTCGCGTTGGCCGCGCTCACGGTGCTCGACCAGTCCACCGGCTATCCGCTGCTCGGGGCCGCGCTGCTGGTGGTCGGCGTGGGCGCCGGCTTCTCGTTCACCGTGACCGCCGACGTGATCCTCTCCAGCGTGCCCAAGGAGCAGGCGGGCTCCGCGTCCGCGGTCTCCGAGACGGCGTACGAACTCGGTGCCGCGCTCGGCATCGCCGCGCTCGGCTCGATCGTGACCGGCGTCTACCGCGACTTCACCGGCCCTGCGGGCACACCGGCCGCGGCCCATGAGTCACTGGGTGGCGCGGTCGAGGCGGCGGCGCACATGCCCGCCCACAGCGCCGGCGTGATGCTGGACGCGGCCCGCACGTCCTTCGTCGACGGCCTCGCCCTGGCGGCGGGCGTGGGCGCGACGGTCCTGCTGGCCGCGGCGGTGGCGGCGTGGTTCCTGCTGAGGGGCCAGAGGCTGGAGGGCGCCGGAACAAACCACGCATAGGGCCACGCCCTTGAGGTCACGCCCTCGGGGGCGCGGGGAACTGCGCAACACGGGCACGGGGTTCCTGACATCCACGCCCTTGAGGTCACGCCCGGAAGGGGCGCGGGGAACTGCGCGACAAGCCCCCACAACCCGCAGCCGCCAACGGTCCCAGGCCACCCGACCCGACCCCGCGCCCCCGCGCCCCGGCGCCCCGGCGCCCCGGCGCCCCGAAAACCTACGCCGCTTCCTTCGCCTTGCTCGCGTACATGTCCACGTACTCCTGCCCGGACAGCCGCATGACCTCCGCCATCACCGAGTCGGTCACGGCCCGCAGCACATACCGGTCCCGGTCCATCCCCTCGTACCGGGAGAACTCCATCGCCTCACCGAACCGCACGGTGACCCTGCCCGGCCGCGGCAGCCCCGCCCCACCCGGCTGCAACTTGTCCGTTCCGATCATGGCGAAGGGCACCACCGGCGCACCCGTCATCAGGGTCAGCCGGGCGATCCCCGTCCGCCCCCGGTACAGCCGCCCGTCGGGAGACCGCGTCCCCTCCGGGTAGATGCCGAACATGCGGCCTTCCTCCAGCACCCGCCGCCCGGTCATCAGCGCGGCGACACCGCCCCGGCCACCGTCGCGGTCCACCGGGATCATGCCGACGCCGGTGAAGAACCAGGCCATCAGCCGGCCCTTGAGACCCTTGCCGGTCACGTACTCGTCCTTGCCGATGAAGACGACCTGACGGTCGCAGACCAGCGGCAGGATCATCGAGTCGATGAACGTCAGGTGGTTGCCGGCCAGGATGACCGGACCGTCACCGGGGATGTGCTCCGCACCCTCCACCCGTGGGCGGAACATCAGGCGCATGACCGGGCCGAGCACTGCCTTGATGAGTGCGAAGCGGGACAACGGACCCTCCGGTGTCAAGGGGTTCTGTATGAGTCTGTGCAGGTGAGGACGATACTCGCGGCCCCGGGCATCGCGCACATCGGGCACGGCGACTTCACCGAGGCCTTACGCATTGTTGACGCGTGTTTACCTGCGGTGGCGCGCCGCCGGTAGGACGAAACGCGGCCGACATGATGTGACACACATCGCCCCGGAGCACATCGCACGCGTTCCCAGAACCGCCGGACCGAATCGAACAGACACGACGGACCGTCAATTCGTTCTCCTCACCAGCCACTACGACATCCGACGTCACCGGCGTGTTCGGCCGGAGGTCTCCCACCGGTCATGTACGCGCCCCTACGATCGGCCCGCAGTGACGAGCCGAACGGCAGGGAGGGCGCTCATGGGAACACAGGAGTCGAACGAAGAAACGAGCGGTACCGGAGCGGGCGGAACCGGACGGCGGGCCCTGCTCGGCGCGGCGGTCCTCGGCGCCGGGGGAGCGGTCCTCGGCACGGCCGGCATCGCGCGGGCCGACGCCGCCCGGCACGGCGGCGGACCGGGAAGCCTGCCCAAGCCGACGATCATCGGCCACCGCGGCGCCAGCGGCTACCGCCCGGAGCACACCTTCGGTTCGTACCAGCTGGCCCTCGACCTGGGCGCCGACGTCGTCGAGGCGGGCGACCTGGTCCCGACGAAGGACGGACACCTGGTCTGCCGTCACGAGCCGGAGATCGGCGGCACCACCGACGTCGCCGACCACCCCGAGTTCGCCGGCCGCAAGAAGACCAAGCTGCTCGACGGCGTCTCCACCACCGGCTGGTTCACCGAGGACTTCACGCTCGCCGAGCTGAAGACCCTGCGCGCGGTCGAGCGCATCCCGGCCAACCGCCCGCACAACACGCTCTACGACGGCCGCTGGGAGATCCCCACCTTCGAAGAGGTCCTCAGATGGCAGGACGAGCAGACCCGCAAGCGCGGCAGGCAGGTCTGGATCTACCCCGAGCTCAAGCACCCCACCTACTTCCGCAAGCAGGGCCTCCCGCTGGAGGAGCGTGTCGCCAAGCTGCTGCGCAAGTACCGCAAGGACCGGCGCACCTCCCCGGTCATCCTCCAGTCCTTCGAACCGACCAGCGTCCAGCGCCTGCACAAGCTCGTCGACAACCCACTGGTCGTCCTGCTGTCCTCGGCGAACTCCCGCCCGTGGGACTTCGTCGAGTCCGGTGACCCGCGCACGGTCGCCGACCTGGTCAAGCCGGCCGGCCTCAGGGAGATCGCCTCCTACGCGCGCGGCATCGGCCCGACCCTGGACCTGGTCATCCCGCGTGACGCCCAGGGCAGGCTCACCCGGCCCACGACGCTGGTCTCCGATGCGCACAAGGTCGGCCTGATCCTGCACCCGTACACGATGCGCAACGAGAACCCCTTCCTGCCCGCCGACTTCCGCAAGGGCACGGACGCGGACGCCTACGGTGACGTCTTCGGCGCGTACAAGGCGTACTTCGCGACCGGCATCGACGGCGTCTTCACCGACCAGCCCGACACGGGGCTGCTGGCCCGCGAGGACTTCAACGGCTGAGCCCGTCAACGCCTGAGCCCACACCCCCCGGTCGAGTGAGCTTCGGCCGCCCGGGCAACCCGCCGCCCGGGCGGCCGCGTCGCTCCGCATATGACGCACGACCTGGTCACCGCCCTGCGCCCGTTGCTCACCGCCGAAGCCTCCGCGGAGGCATATTCCGCCGGAACCGAGCCGGGCGACCTGGAGCAGGCGGTCTGGCTCCGCCTGCTGGAGCGCCTCGACGCCGAGGGCCCGCCGCTCGACCCGCAGCGGTGGCTCCGCCGCGCCGTCCGCTCCGAGGTGCGCCGCACCCGCCGTACGAGCCGTCTCGAACGGCCGTACGCAGGTGAACCGGTCGACGACCCGGACCGCGATCCCGAACAGCTCGCCCTCGCGGCGGCCCGCGGCCGGGCCCTGCGCGAGGCCGTGCGCCGCCTCCCGGGCCGCTGCCCCCGGCTGATGGAGGCCCTGCTCTCGCGGGAGGACCTGACATACCGGGAAATCGCAGGGGAGTTGGGTATCTCACAGGGGAGCCTTGGCCCGGAACGTTCCAGATGCCTGGGATGTCTCCGAAGATTGCTCACGCCGGAGGTTGCGGCCCACTGAGGACGGGGATAGGAGTGGGGAACGACCGGTGATCAGATGAGCGGGAGGCGTGCGCACATGGGCATGAGCGTGACCATCTCTGCGGCGACCGAGCAGGACGCGGAGCAGATCTTCAGACTGCAGTACCTGTGCTTCCAGACGGAGGCGGCGCTGTACGGGAACTACCGCATCGACCCGCTCGTCCAAACCCTCGACTCGGTCCGCGAGGAGGTCACCCGCGACTGCGTCTTCGTGGCCCGGCTCGGCGAGGAGGTCGTCGGCTCGGTCCGCGGCTCGGTCACCGAGGACGGCGCCGCCGGCATCGGCAAGCTCTGCGTCCACCCCCGCCTCCAGGGGCACGGCATCGGCGCCCGCCTGCTCCGGGCAGCCGAATCGGCCCTCGCCGGCCAGCACGGCGCCACCCGCTTCCGCCTCCACACCGGCCACCGCAGCGAGGGCAACCTCCGCCTCTACCGCAAGGTCGGCTACGAGACGGTGGGCACGTCGCAGGGCTCCGACGGCGTACCGATGATCGTCCTGGAGAAGCCGGCGAGCACGTACGCGGCGACGGCGTGATGACCGGCCTTCTTTAGTGGCGCGGGGCTGCGCCCATATGCGGCTCCGCCGCGTGGGCGCGACGAGCCACGGACGGCCCGCGGCCGCCTGATGAACCTCAGGCGGCATCCCCGTCGTGCGCACGGGAAGCCCGCAGCCAGTAGATGGCGGACACCGGCAAGATCACCGGAATGAAGAGGTAGCCCATCCCGAAGTCCGACCACACGGTCGCATCCGGAAACGCCGACGGCTCGATCAACGTCCACGTCCCCACCGTCAGCACACCCACCAACTCGGCGACACAGCACGCCAGCGCAGCCCTCCGCGCCGTCTCCCCACCCCGCACCAGCGAGTACGTGATGAACCCGTACACGACGCCCGCCACCGCCGACAGCGAATACGCCAGCGGCGCCCGGTCGAACTCCGTTGCGATCTGATAAGCGGACCGCGACACCGCTCCCACGACCATCACGCCGTACAGCCACACCAGCAGCGTGCCCGGACCGCTGATCAGCCGGCGCCGGCTCACCTCAGCCTCCCCAGATGTCATAGAGACGCACCTCCAGCACCGCCAGCACCACGCCGCCGGCGGCCACCGTCACCGAACCCCACCGCGTCCGCTCGGCCAGCGACATGAAGCCGGCCGCCGGGACGCACGCGAACGCCCCCAGCAGATACGCCACGAAGATCGTCGTGCCCTGCTCCGGCTTCTCGCCCTGCGCGAGCAGCACGATCCCGGCCACCAGCTGGATCAGCGACAGCAGCGTGACCACGGCCATCCCGATGAAGTGCCAGTCCTTCGTCGGCTGGTCACGGTAGGCGGCCCAGCCGCACCAGGCGGCGAGCAGCAGCGCGGCGACGCCGGTCACCAGCGTCAGGACATCAAGCATGCTGCGACCTTATTACGGCCGAAAAGGCCCGATGCCTGCGGCCCTGGCCTGCGCCGTAGGGTCGAGGGCATGACGATCCACGCACAGGCCCTGCTGTTCGACAACGACGGAACCCTCGTCTCCTCCCTCGCCTCGGTGGACCGCTGCTGGACCCGGTGGGCCACGGAGTACGGGATCACGGCCGAGGAGTTCGCCCGGGTCGAGCTGCACGGACGGCCGGCCGCCGAGATAGCCGCCGACCTGCTGCCCGCCGAGATCGTCCCGCAGGCCGTCGCCCGCATCGAGGACCTGGAGGTCGACGACGTGCCGAACGGCGGTGTGCACCTGCTGCCCGGCACCCGTGACTTCCTCGGCTCCCTGCCCGGCGACCGCTGGGCCGTCGTCACCTCCGCCACCCGGCGCCTGGCCGAGGCCCGGCTCGACGCGGTCGGCATCCTGCCCAAGACCCTGGTCGCCGCCGACGACATCACCCGCGGCAAGCCCGACCCCGAGCCCTACCTCCTCGCCGCCCGCGCCCTCGGTGTCGACCCGGCGCGCTGCGTCGTCTTCGAGGACGCCCCCGCGGGTCTGGCGTCCGGCCGCGCCGCCGGCATGACCACCGTGGCGTTGACCACAACCCACCAGGCCCACGAACTGGACGCCGATCTGGTCGTCGACAACCTGTCGGCCCTGTCCGCACTGGTCACCGAGCAGGGCGTGGAGATCTCCCTGCGCGGCTGACCGATCGCGGCCCTGTCCACCGCTGTCCAGCATCCGGACAGCGGAGGGCCGGTCAGGACCGTACGCATGTTTTACTGACGACATGACCACGACGAGCGACCGCATCCCCGCGACCGAGGCGACCATGACGCCCGGTGCTCGTTGTATGTGTCGAATGTGCGCCTTCTAGAGGGCCCCCGCACCACCCCCTGAGCTCGCGCCCCGAAGCGAGACACGGCCCGTCCGCGCGCCCTGAGCGCTGCGTGACCCGAAGCCGCCCCGCGCACATGTTCTCCCCGGTTCCACTCCCCAGCGAGAACCGTGTCGCGTCCCTGACCGAATGCACCTGTGCCCGGGCACACCCACGCCCGCGCACTCGACAGTGACGGAATCCCAGTGATCACCACCTCGGGCCTGACCAAGGTCTACCGTGCACGCGGCCGCGAGGTCACCGCCCTGGACGGCGTCGACCTGCACGTCCGCGAAGGCGAGGTGTACGGCGTCATCGGCCAGTCCGGCGCCGGCAAGTCCTCGCTCATCCGCTGCGTCAACCTGCTGGAACGCCCCACCTCCGGCACCGTGACCGTCGCCGGGCAGGACCTCACCGCCCTGGCCGGCCGCGGCCCGCGCGCCGGAAGGGAACTGCGGCAGGCGCGCAGCCGCATCGGCATGGTCTTCCAGCACTTCAACCTGCTGTCCTCCCGGACCGTCCAGGACAACGTCGAACTGCCCCTGGAGATCCTCGGCAAGAGCGGGAAGGAACGCTCCCGCAAGGCGCTGGAGCTGCTCGACCTGGTGGGCCTCGCCGACAAGGCGAAGTCCTACCCCGCGCAGCTCTCCGGCGGTCAGAAGCAGCGTGTCGGCATCGCCCGCGCCCTCGCCGGCGACCCGAAGGTGCTGCTGTCCGACGAGGCCACCAGCGCCCTCGACCCGGAGACCACCCGCTCGATCCTGGCGCTGCTGCGCGACCTCAACCGGCAGCTCGGCCTGACCGTCCTGCTCATCACCCACGAGATGGACGTCGTGAAGTCGGTCTGCGACTCGGCCGCCCTCATGGAGAACGGGCGCATCGTCGAGTCCGGCACGGTCAGCGAGCTCCTCGCGACCCCCGGCTCGGAACTCGCCTCGGCGCTCTTCCCGCTCGACGGCGAGGCCTCCGGTGAGGACCGCACCGTCGTCGACGTCACCTTCCAGGGCGAGAGCGCCACCCAGCCCGTCATCTCGCAGCTGGCCCGCACCTACAACATCGACATATCGATCCTCGGCGCCGCCATCGACACCGTCGGCGGCCTCCAGGTCGGCCGGATGCGCATCGAACTGCCCGGCCGCTACGAGGACAACGTCGTGCCGATCGGCTTCCTGCGGGAGAAGGGCCTGCAGATCGACCTCCCGGGCCACGAGTCCGTACTGGTGAAGGAAGGTGCCAAGTGACCTGGTCCGAGATGCAGCCCCTGCTGGAGCAGGCGTGTTGGGACACGCTCTACATGGTCGGCTGGTCCACGCTCATCGCCGTCGTCGGCGGACTGCCGCTCGGCATCCTGCTCGTCCTCACCGACCGCGGCGGCCTCGTGCAGAACCTCGCCGCCAACAAGGTCATCGGGCAGGTCGTGAACATCGCCCGCTCCCTGCCGTTCATCATCCTGATGGTCGCGCTGATGGGCTTCACCCGCTCGATCACCGGGACGACCATCGGCGTCGAGGCCGCCATCGTGCCGCTCGCCGTCGGCGCCATCCCGTTCTTCGCGCGCCTGGTCGAGACGGCCGTCCGCGAAGTGGATCACGGGCTCGTCGAGGCCGTGCAGTCCATGGGCGGCAACACCTGGACCATCGTCCGCAAGGTCCTCGTCCCCGAGTCCCTGCCGTCGCTGATCTCCAGCACCACCACCACGATCGTCGCCCTCATCGGCTACTCCGCCATGGCCGGCACCGTCGGTGCCGGCGGCCTCGGAGACATCGCCATCCGGTATGGCTACCAGCGCTTCGAGACCCAGCTGATGTGGATCACCGTCGCGATCCTCGCCGTCGTCATCTCGGTCATCCAGTTCGCCGGCGACTACGCGGCCCGCTCCCTGCACCGCCGCGGCGCCCACTCCGGCCCCGCCCCCAAACTGCGGCTCCTCAAAGCCGCCTCCTGAACCTCCCCGTACACCCACCACGGGGTCGCACCACCCGCAAGGTCATAAGGAAAGGCACTTTTCGTGCGTAACACCGCCAAGATCACCACCGCCGTTCTCGCCGCCGGAGCCCTCACCCTCGGGCTCAGCGCATGCGGGGCGGGCAGCTCCGGCACGGACGGACCCCTGATCGTCGCCGCCAGCCCCGTCCCGCACGCCGAGATCCTGAACTACGTGAAGGACAACCTCGCCGAGAAGGAGGGCCTGGACCTCCAGGTCAAGGAGTTCACCGACTACGTCACGCCGAACACGGCGACGCAGGACGGCTCCGTCGGCGCCAACTACTTCCAGAACAAGCCGTACCTCGACGACTTCAACAAGAAGAACGGCACCGACATCGTGCCCGTCGTCACGGTCCACCTGGAGCCGCTCGGCCTCTACTCCCACAAGGTCAAGAAGGCCGACGAGCTGAAGAGCGGTGCGACCGTCGCCATCCCCAACGACACGGTCAACGAGGCCCGCGCCCTCAAGCTCCTCGCGGCCGACGGGCTCATCACCCTCAAGGCGGGCGTCGGCAACGAGGCGACCCCCTCCGACATCACCAAGAACCCCAAGAACCTGAAGTTCAAGGAGCTGGAGGCGGCTCAGACCCCGCGCTCCCTCGACGACGTGGACGCCGCCGTGGTCAACGGCAACTACGCCATCGAGTCCGACCTCAAGCCCTCCGAGGACGCCCTCGTGCTGGAGTCCCCGAAGAACAACCCCTACGGCAACTTCCTCGCCGTGAAGAAGGGCCAGGAGGACGACCCGCGCGTGAAGAAGCTCGCGAAGCTCCTCACCTCGCCCGAGGTCAAGAAGTTCATCCAGGACAAGTACGCCGGCTCCGTGCTCGCCTCCTTCTGAGCCCACGCCCGGCACCCGCGCGCACGGGGCCCTTCCCCCACCCGGTGGGGAGGGTCCCGTGGTGCGGATCAGTGCTTTCATGCTGCATGCTGGGCAGTTCAGCATGCCCTGAAGGTTCACCGAAGGTTACGGAGCGGCGCATGACGAGCACCTTCCCCAACATCTCCATCAGCACGGAGCGGTTGGTGCTGCGTCCCCTTGACGAAGACGACGTCGCCTCCCTGGCCGCGATGATGAACGACGAACAGGTGGCGGCCTGGACCTCCGTCCCCCAGCCCTTCACGGAGGACGGCGCCCGCACCTGGATCACCGAGTACGCCCCCGCCGAGCGCACCGGGGGACGCGGAATCGACTTCGCCGTCACCGAGTTCCTCACCCAGCGCCTGGTCGGCGTCATCCAGCTCACCAAGACCAACTGGCACGTACGCTCCACCGAACTGTCGTACATCATCGCCCCCTGGGCGCGCGGCGAGGGCTACGCCTCCGAGGCGGCCCTCGTCACCGCCCAGTGGCTGTTCACGGACCAGAAGTTCGAACGCATCGAACTGCGCACGGCGGCCGACAACACCGCCTCCCAGCAGGTCGCGCAGAAGATCGGCTGTATCAGCGAGGGCGTGCTGCGCAACGCCTGTATAGCCCGGGCCCGTGCCGAGGACGGCACCTGGACCGACGTACGCACCGACTTCATCGTCTGGAGCCTGCTCCCCGAGGACCTGGAAGGCGTCGGCGAGCAGCTGCGGGACGGCTTCACCTCCTTCGGCGACTGGAACTGACCGGAACCACCCGCAGGACGACGGCGACGACGCCGCCGGGGCTCCCCCCGACACCTCCACCGGGTACCCTCACGGAGCCCGCCCGCGGGCTGCTCCCCACAACGCCACGCAGACGACCTGCGAAAACCCCTGGAGACTGACGACGATGGCCGACCGGGTCACGGTGATCGGCTGGGACGGTTCGCCGCTGACCGCCGCGGCGAGCGCCGCCCTGGGTGCCGCCACGCTCGTGGCCGGTGCCGCCCACCACCTGGCGCTCCCCGAGATACCCGCCGGCGCCGAGCGCATCCGCCTCGGCAGCGTCGCCCTCGCCGCCCGCCGCATCGCCGGCCACCGCGGCACCGCCGTCGTGCTCGCCGACGGCGACCCCGGCTTCTTCGGTGTCGTACGCACCCTGCGCGCCCCCGAGTTCGGCCTTGAGGTGGAAGTCGTCCCCGCCGTCTCCTCCGTCGCCGCCGCCTTCGCCCGCGCCGGTATGCCCTGGGACGACGCACAGGTGGTCGTCGCACACCCCCGCACGCTGCGACGCGCCGTGAACGTATGCCGCGCCCACACCAAGGTCGCGGTCCTCACCTCACCCGGCGCGGGCCCCGCCGAACTCGGTCTGCTCCTCGAAGGAGTCCACCGTTCCTTCGTCATCTGTGAGGAACTCGGCACCACGCGCGAGCGCGTCACCGTCGTCACCTCCGACAAGGCCGCCGACCACACGTGGCGCGACCCCAATGTCGTCATCGTCCTGGGCGGCCCGGCCCGGCCGGACCCGGCGGGCGAGGCCGGCGGCTGGATCTCCGGCCGCGACCCGTCCGCCGGACCACGCGGGTGGACCCTGCCCGCCGACGCCTACGGCGACCTCGGTGAGGGCGAGACCCAGGTGCTGCGCGCCTCCCAACTCGCCCACCTCGGCCCCCGCGTCGGCGACCTCGTCTGGGACATCGGCTGCGGCAGCGGCGCCTTCGCCGTCGAGGCCGCCCGGGCCGGCGCCGCCGTGCTCGCCGTCGACAGCGACCGGGCCGCCTGCGCCCGCACCGACGTCGCCGCCCGCCGCCTCGGCGTCCAGCTCCAGATCGTGCACGGCATCGCACCGCACATCCTGGAGAACCTCCCCGAACCCGATGTCGTCCGCGTCGGCGGCGGGGGAGCGGCCGTCGTCTCGGCGGTCGCCGACCGGCGCCCGCAGCGCATCGTCACGCACGCCGCCACCCGCGACGCCGCCGAACTCATCGGCCGCGACCTCACCGAGCACGGCTACGCCGTCGAGTGCGCCCTGCTCCAGTCCGTCGAACTCGACACCAGGGCCTGGACGGAGAAGGAACGGAGCGTCGCGTTCCTGCTCAGCGGCGTACTCCCGCGACGCAGCGCCTGATCCCGCCGCTGTCCCCGTGATCGGCTTGTCGTACTGCGCGCGGTAGGCTGGCCGATCGCTGCACCGCACAAGGACGCCCGGCGCTTCGTCGGCCAATGTCCGGAAAACGCGCCCGTTTTGGGGTGTGTGTGGTACGGCAGAACCGGAGGGCGCGCAACGTGGCGCAGTCCACAGCGGAACCGTCGCGGATCAAGCTGCCGTGAGGGTGGTACGGCCGCAACAATGCCAGTGAATGGCTTTGTCGCCTTTTCGGGGCGGACCGTTCGTGCCGCTGGGGACGCACGCTCGTTCTTCACTGCGGGGCGGTCGGTGCGCCGTTCCGGGCGAGCAGGTCGTAGGAGCACTAACCGATGGGCGAGGGGTACGCATGACCGACACCGGCCAGGTCCCGGGCGAGGGACTGCCGGAGAGTGCAGGCATGGTGGAGCAGCCGGGCGCCCCCGCGCCCGGTGCGTACACCTACCTCTCCGAGACCACCGCCGAGACCGAGGACGAAGACCTGCTGCTGTTGCCGGGTGCCCAGGGCGCCTGGGGCAACGAGGTCCCTCCGCCCGCGCCGGAGCCGGTCATGGAGACCGTGCACCAGCCGGGTCCGCACGAGATCTCCGGCCGCGACAGCGGCTCGGTCGACCTCGGCGGCGTCCGTCTGCCCGACCCGCCGCCGATCCCGCCCATCACCCCGCGCCGGCCCCTGCACCTCGGCCCGCCCCTGCCCGACAGCTCCGCCAGCCCGGTCCGCTCCCTCGCCGACCGCGGCCCCGCCGACGCGCCCGTGCGCCAGCCGGCGCCGGCCGCAGCGGGCCCCGAGTACCTCGACGGCCCCCGCGCTCCCGAGGCGCCCACCCAGCCCGCCGCCCCCTGGGGCGTACCGGCCACGGCCCCGGCCCCGGTGAGCGCCGGGGCGGCGCCTGCGGAAACGGTTGTTCCGGCAGCGGTGCCGACCGCGGAACCGGCGGGCCCGGCCCCGGCGGTCGCGACGAGCGTGATGACGCAGACCAGCCACACGACACCTCCGGCACCGGCACCGGCACCGGCACCGGCCGAGGCCGCACAGGCCCCCGCCGCCGACCCCGTCGGCCCGGCCGAGGACCGAGCGGCCGAGGCCGAGGCCGAGGCCGAGGGCGGTCGGACGGCCGAGACCGGCCCCGCGGGTGCGGGCGTCGGTCCTGACGAAGCCCAAGTGGCCGCCGCGGAGCCGGTCATGCCCGTACAGGCGGCAGACCCCGCGGCTCCGGGCCTGGACGCGGCGGGCGACAGTGTGGCCGCCGCCCAGGCCGGGACCGTGGCCACCCCGGCAGCTGTCGTGGGGTCGGCCCCGGAACCCGGGCCCGCCATGAGCGGCGCTGCGCAGGGCGGTGCACCCGCTGGTGTTTCCCCGGAGCTTCCCGCGCCGGACGCCGCCACCGCACAGGCCCCGGCGGCGGTCGCCGAGCAGGCCTCCACACCCGCACCCGCTCCGGAGGCCGGTCAGGCCCCGGAAACGATCCCGTTCCCCGAGGCGGCCGCCGCCCCGGAGTCCGCCGTCGGCACTTCGCCCGAGGCCGGAGGTGGGGAGGCCCCCGCACAGGCACCGGACGCCGCCGCCGATGCGCCCGACGCAGCGGCCCCGGAAGCCGTCGCGCAGGTGCCGGCAGCGGCCGTTGCCCCCGAGGCCGCCGCACCGGACCCGGACACCCCCGCCCCCGGGGCCATCGCGGCGGAGCCGCAGGTCACCGCTGCGGAGGCTGCCCCTCAGCCCCCTGCGGCAACTGACGCCACGCCGGTCGCGGTCGCGCAGGAGCCCGGGGCGACGGCTCCGCAAGCCACCACTCCTGGTCCGGAAGCCCCCGGCCAGGCCACTGCCGCCCCGGCCACCGAGCCGATGGCCCAGGAGCCGGCCGCCCCGGCCACCGAGCAGGTCGCCCAGGAAACGCCCGCTCCGCCTGTGGAGCCGGTGGCCCAGGAGCCGGCCGCCCCGCCCGTCGACCCGGTAGCCCAGGAACCGGCCGCCCCGCCCGTCGACCCGGTAGCCCAGGAACCGGCGGCCCCACCTGCCGAGGTGGTCGGCCAAGAAGCGCCCGCGTCCGTTCCACCCGCCGAACCTGCCGCCGCCCCCGCCGAACCTGCCGCCGCCCCCGCCGAACCTGCTGCCGCCCCCGCCGAACCTGCCGCCGCCCCTGACCCGGAACCGGCGGCCGAGCCCGTCGCCACCCCCGACCTTGCCCCGGCTTCAGAGACCGTCACCGCTCAGGCCCCAGCCCCGGCTGAGGCCACGGACCCGGTAGCCCAGACTGCCGCGCCGGCAGCCGCGGACGCCGCCGCCGCTCCCGACTCGGTCACCCCGGAGACCGCCCCGGAGGCCACCACCCCGGCTCAGCCCTCCCCGGAACCGGCGCCCGCCGAGGCCGCCGCACCCACTCAAGCACCCTCGGCTCCCGAGGCACCTCCGGCCCCCGAGGCCCCCGTGCCCGCCCCCGTCCCCGAAGCGCCGGCCCAGGAGCAGGCCCCCGAACCGGTCGCAGCCACCCCCGTCGCCGAGGCCGTCGAGCCCGCCTCCGCCCCTCAGGGCGGCACCCCCGGCGGCCCGGCGCCCAGCGAGGACATCACCGTCGTACTCCCCGCCCCGGCCGCGGTGGAGCAAGCGGGGCAGGCCGGACAGGCCGGGCACCCCGTGCAGGGACCGCAGCGGTCCCAGCAGGCGGCCCCCGAGACGCCGGAGCCCCCCGCACCCGCGGCCACCGTCCCGGCTCCCCGCGACGGCGACGCCGAACTCGCCCAGAACGCCGACGACCTGGAGACGCGGGCCGCCGAACAGGAAGACATCGCCGACCAGGAACGCCGAGAAGAGAGTGCGGCCGCAGTGGCAGAAGCCCGACAGTCCACCGGCCCCGCGGCCCCCGGCTACGACCCCGCCGAGCGCGAGGCCGTCCTGAAGGTCATGCGCGAACGCCGCGACATCCGCAACGGCTTCCGCAGTGACCCCATCCCGCACGAGGTGCTGCTCCGTGTCCTGGAGGCCGCCCACCACGCGCCCTCCGTCGGCCACTCGCAGCCCTGGGACTTCGTCGTCATCCGCTCCGCCGACACCCGGCGCGCGATGCACGAGCTGGCCATGCGCCAGCGCGACGCCTATGCGAAGTCCCTCCCCAAGGGCCGGGCGAAGCAGTTCAAGGAACTGAAGATCGAGGCTATCCTCGACACGCCGGTGAACATCGTGGTCACCGCGGACCCGACCCGTGGCGGCCGGCACACCCTCGGGCGCCACACCCAGCCCCAGATGGCCCCGTACTCCGCTGCCCTGGCCGTGGAGAACCTGTGGCTCGCCGCCCGCGCCGAGGGACTCGGCGTCGGCTGGGTCAGCTTCTTCGACGAGCGCGAGATGGTCCGCGCCCTCGGCCTGCCCGAGCACCTGGAGATCATCGCCTATCTGTGCGTCGGCTACGTCGACGAGTTCCCGGACGAGCCCGAGCTGTTGCAGGCCGGCTGGTCCAAGCGCCGCCCGCTGTCCTGGGTCGTGCACGAAGAGACATACGGCCGCCGTGCCCTGCCCGGAGAGGAACCCCACGACCTGCTCGCCGAGACCGTCGCGCAGATCCGCCCGCTGGACGCCAAGGCGCTCGGCGAGGCGTGGGAGCGCCAGAAGCGTATGACCAAGCCGGCCGGTGCGCTGGGCATGCTGGAGATCATCTCCGCGCAGCTGTCGGGCCTGTCCCGCCAGTGCCCGCCGCCCATCCCGGAGCCCGCTGCCGTCGCGATCTTCGCGGGCGACCACGGCGTGCACGCCCAGGGCGTGACCCCCTGGCCGCAGGAGGTCACGGCTCAGATGGTGGCCAACTTCCTCGGCGGCGGGGCCGTCTGCAACGCCTTCGCCACCCAGGTCGGTGCCGAGGTCTGCATCGTGGACGTGGGCGTCGCCGCCGACCTGCCGGCCACCCCGGGCCTGCTGCCCCGCAAGATCCGGGCCGGCACGTCCGACATGACGACCGGCCCCTCGATGACCCGAGAGGAGGCCAGGCAGGCCATCGAGGTCGGCATCGAGACCGCCCGCGACCTGGTCGCCGCCGGCAACAAGGCGCTGCTGACCGGTGAGATGGGCATCGCGAACACCACCGCGTCCGCCGCCCTGATCTCCGTCTTCACGGGCGCTGACCCGGCCGAGGTGACGGGCCGGGGCACGGGCATCAACGACGAGACCCTCGCCCGCAAGACCGAGGTCGTGCGCCGCGCCCTGGAGCTCCACCAGCCGGACCCGGCCGACCCGATCGGTGTGCTCGCCGCGATCGGCGGTTTCGAGCACGCCGCCATCGTCGGCCTTCTCCTCGGCGGCGCCTCCCTGCGGACGCCGGTGATCCTGGACGGAGTCAGCGCCGGAGCCGCCGCCCTGGTCGCCCGCGCGATCGCCCCCGAGGTCCTGGCCGCGTGCATCGCGGGCCACCGCAGCGCCGAGCCGGGCCACGTCGCCGCCCTCAACAAGCTGGGCCTGCGTCCCCTGGTCGATCTCGACCTCCGGCTCGGTGAGGGCACCGGCGCCCTGCTCGCCCTCCCGCTGGTCCAGAGCACGGCCCGGGCGATGCACGAGGTGGCGACGTTCGATTCGGCGGGAGTGACCGAGAAGTAGGTTCCGCAGCCGACGTGCTGCCGTGGGCGGCCGTTCCTGTACGACGGAACGCCCGCCCACGGCCCACGCCCCGGCAGACGGTCGGGGTGCCCAGCCACTGGACCACCCGCGCCGCCCTCCCCCCTGCCCATTAAAATCCGCACGTCAGGGCATCGAACACCGCCGCAACAGGAGCCGCACCTCATGGCCGAACACCCCGCCTACCCCGTAGGCCTCCGCCTCACCGGCCGTCGCGTGGTCGTCCTCGGCGGCGGCCAGGTCGCCCAGCGCCGCCTGCCGGCATTGATCGCGGCGGGCGCGGACGTCCTCCTGGTGTCCCCCGAGGCCACCCCCTCGGTCGAGGCCATGGCGGACGCCGGCGAGATCACCTGGCACCGGCGCCCGTACGCGGAGGGCGACCTCGCGGACGCCTGGTACGCCCTCATCGCCACCAGCGACCCCGACGCCAACACCGCCGCCTCCGCCGAAGCCGATCGCCACCGCGTCTGGTGCGTCCGCTCCGACGACGCCGACCAGGCCACCGCCTGGACCCCGGCCACCGGTCACAGCGAAGGTGTCACGGTCGCCGTCCTCACCACCGACGCCAAGGGACGCGACCCCCGCCACACCGCCGCCATCCGCGACGCGGTCGTCGAGGGCCTGCGCGACGGCACGCTCGTCGCCCCGCACCACCGCACCCGCACCCCGGGCGTCGCCCTGGTCGGCGGCGGTCCCGGCGACCCGGACCTGATCACCGTGCGCGGCCGCCGTCTGCTCGCCGAGGCCGATGTGGTCATCACCGACCACCTCGGCCCGCGCGACCTGCTCGCCGAGCTGTCCCCGGGCGTCGAGGTGATCGACGCGGCCAAGCTGCCCTTCGGCAGGTTCATGGCCCAGGAGGCCATCAACGACGCCCTGATCGAGCACGCCCGCAAGGGCAAGTCGGTCGTCCGGCTGAAGGGCGGGGACCCCTTCGTCTACGGGCGCGGCATGGAGGAGGTCCAGGCCCTGGCCGAGGCCGGCATCCCGTGCACGGTCGTGCCCGGGATCTCCAGCTCCATCTCGGTCCCCGGCGCCGCCGGCATCCCGGTGACCCACCGGGGCGTCGCCCACGAGTTCACCGTGGTCAGCGGCCACATCGCCCCCGACGACGAGCGTTCCCTGGTCGACTGGCCGTCCCTCGCCAAGCTGACCGGCACGCTGGTGATCCTCATGGGCGTCAGCACGATCGGCAAGGTCGCCGAGACGCTCATCGCCCACGGCAAGTCCCCGGACGCACCCGTGGCCCTGGTCCAGGAAGGCACGACGGCCGGCCAGCGCCGCGTCGACGCCACGCTGGCGACGGTCGCCGAGACCGTGCGGACCGCGGACGTGAAGCCCCCGGCGGTCATCGTCATCGGCGAGGTCGTGACGGTTGGCCCCGAGGCCCCCGCGCCCCGAAAGTAACCCCGGGTAACACAACCCGTACCGAGCCGTTGGCACCGCACCCAGGACAAGGCAGTATCACCCTGTGGCCGATCTCATCACCGTCGAGGATCCCGACGACCCGCGTCTGCGCGACTACACCGGCCTGACCGACGTGGAGCTGCGCCGCAAGCGCGAACCCGCCGAGGGCCTGTTCATCGCCGAGGGCGAGAAGGTCATCAGAAGGGCCAAGGAAGCCGGCTACGAGATGCGGTCCATGCTGCTCTCCGCCAAGTGGGTCGACGTCATGCGCGACGTCATCGACGAACTCCCCGCCCCGGTCTACGCCGTCAGCCCGGAGCTGGCCGAGCAGGTCACCGGCTACCACGTGCACCGCGGCGCGCTCGCCTCCATGCAGCGCAAGCCCCTGCCCACCGCCGCCGACCTCCTGCGGACCACCCGCCGGGTCGTCATCATGGAGTCGGTCAACGACCACACCAACATCGGCGCCATCTTCCGCTCGGCCGCCGCCCTCGGCATGGACGCCGTCCTGCTCTCCCCGGACTGCGCCGACCCCCTCTACCGCCGCAGCGTGAAGGTCTCCATGGGCGCGGTCTTCTCCGTCCCCTACGCCCGCCTGGACACCTGGCCCAAGGGCCTGGAGTCGGTCCGCGAGGCGGGCTTCACCCTCCTCGCCCTCACCCCCGACGAGAAGGCCCGGCCCCTCGACGAGGCCGCCCCGCACACCATGGACCGCGTCGCCCTGATGCTCGGCGCGGAGGGCGACGGCCTGTCCACCCAGGCCCTGGTCGCCGCCGACGAATGGGTCCGCATCCCCATGTCCCACGGCGTCGACTCCCTCAACGTCGGCGCGGCGGCAGCGGTCGCCTTCTACGCCGTGGCCACCGGCCGGCCCTAGGGGCGGCAGGTGGAGCAGCGCGAGGCCGTCGTGGCCGTACTCCTGCGCGGTGAGCGCCTGCTCGCGATCCGGCGCGGCCCCGGGGTCGCCCGCCCCGGCTACTGGCAGCCGCTCAGCGGCAAGGTCGAGCCGGGCGAGACCCAGGAGCAGGCGGTCGTCCGGGAGGTCCGCGAGGAGGTCGGGCTCACCGTCGTACCGGAGGCGAAGGTCTGGGAGTCGGAGACCGACGACCACCGCTTCCGGCTCCACTGGTGGACCGCCCGCGCCGACTCGGGCGAGGTGGTCCCCGACCCGCACGAGGTCGCCGAGACCCGGTGGGTCACCCCGCAGCAGTTCCTGGCCCTGGACCCGGTCTTCGCCGGCGACCGGGAGTTCTTCGAGCGGATCCTGCCGGAACTCTGACGGCCTCGCCCGCCGGCGGGGCCGTCGTCACACGGCTAGAAGTCCCGTGGGTGGTCGTAACTCTGGACGCGCTCCTGCCGTGGCCCGCCCCCGTCGCCGCCGAGCCCCCGCGCCGGACCCTGACACCCCTGCACCAGGGCGATGCCGATCGCCACGAGGAGTGTCACGACGACGAACACGAACAGCCGCTGCCGCAGCAACCGGGGATTGGCGGGGCGCAGCCCGGTGCCCGTGCCGCGCGACGCCGGACGCCCGGTGCCGCTGTGCGGGGCGGGGCGGCTGCCGCTGCCCGATCGCGTCCCGTTGCGCCCGGTGGGCGTCGGCCGCGACCCGGACCGCGACGGGGTGCCGCCGCGCGGGCCGCCGGCGCCGCGCACCGGAGTCCTGCCGCGGTTTCCGCCCCCCGTCGACCGGTTCCCGCTCCCGCCCGGCCGGGCTCCGCCGCGCCCACCGGTCGCGCTCTGGGAGGCCGGGCCGTCCGGTGACGGATGCCCGTCCCGCGAGGGAGCCGACCCCCGCGGCGGGGGAGTGACCCGGCCCCGCTGCGCCCCGGACGCCCCGGCATTCTGCTGCCCCTGCGGACGCCGGGTGCGCTCGGGATAGGTGTCGGCGAGCCGCTCGGTGTCGGCACCGCGGGGCGCGGGCGGCCGGACACCGGCGAGGTCCTGGGACTCCCGGGCCGCGATCTCCTTGAGCCGCAACGACAGTTGGAGCGTGCTGGGCCGCTCCTCGGGGTCCTTCGCCAAGCACGCCCGGACGAGCGGGGCCAGCGCGTCGGGCACGCCGTGCAGCTGCGGCTCCTCGTGCACCACGCGGTACAGCATCACCTCGGAACTGCCGTGCCCGAAGGGCGAGTCGCCCATCGAGGAGTACGCGAGCGTGGCACCGAGCGAGAACACGTCCGTGGCCGGCGTGACGGCGGCCCCGCGCACCTGCTCCGGCGCCAGGAACCCCGGGGAGCCGACCGCCGTGCCGACGTGGGTGAGCGTCGAGGCGCCGGTCGCCCAGGCGATGCCGAAGTCGATGATCCGCGGCCCCTTGGGGGACAGCAGGATGTTGGACGGCTTCAGGTCCCGGTGCACCACGCCGGCCTCGTGCACCGCGACCAGGCCCTCCGACAGGGCGGCACCGACGGCCGCGACGTCGGCCGCGCCGAGCGGGCCCTCGGCCGCGACCTTGTCGTGCAGGGAGGGGCCGGGCACGTATTGGGTGGCGAACCAGGGGCGGTCCGCGTCGAGGTCGGCGGCCACCAGCCGGGCCGTGCAGCCACCGCGGATCCTCCGCGCCGCCGACACCTCACGGGCGAACCGCGAGCGGAACTCCTGATCCTCCGCCAGGTCGGGACGGATGACCTTGAGCGCGACCCGCTGCCCCTTCTTGTCGGAGCCCAGGTAGACCACGCCCATCCCGCCCGCGCCGAGCCGTCTGTGAAGCTTGAACGAGCCGACGACGCGCGGGTCCTCGCGCCTCAGGCGCATCATCGCCATGTTCATCCCCGCTGCCCGGTCCTGTGACGAGCCACAGCTTACGTTTCCACGGCCGCCCGCGCGCAGAGGCCGCGCCCTCTCAGGGTGATGGATTGTCAGTGGTGGGTGGGAGACTTGAAAGGTGGTCAGGGAGGGCGCGAAGAGGCGGACTTCGCGTGGTGAGTGATCCCAACCACCCGTCGCAGAAGGGGGATTGGTCCTGTGAAGGGTGATCGCGTGGAGATAGTCGTGGATGCGGGGGACACGACGCGCACGTACGAGGTGGTGGCGAGCAGGGCGGGCCGCAGGGTGGAGACGGCGGTCCGCCGAGGTGTCGTGGAAGTGAGCGAAGTCACCCGTAGCGGCACGGTCGTACGTACCGCCCGCTTCATGGCGAATCGGGTGCTGGCCCTGGTGGAGCAGCCGGTTCCGCGGGAGGAGAGCTCGGACGGGGCGGGGTGATCAGGTCGCCCCGTCGGGGAAGACCCTGAGACCCGCGTCCCCGTCTCCACCCAGGGGAGTACATCGCAGGTGGCGGCTCATCCTCCGGGAGGCCCGGCAATCGGTACGAGGGCATGACGCCGGGAGGGGCCCGGACCCCTAGATTTGAGGTCAAGCGGCGGGTGCAGCACTCGTCCCCCGAGGTCAGACGCCCGCCGCTGCAAACGACAACCGACACAGGTCAGGAGAGGGGCCATGGCCCAGACGGCTCCGCGGACGCTGCTCCGCGAGGAGGGACGCAAGGTGTACGCCGCCGCGTTCCGCCCCCGCCGCCAGGGCCGTCGCCACCCGCTGGTGGCGACCCTGATGGCCCTTCCCCTGGCGGTCCTGCTCCTCCTCGTCTTCGACGGGTGGGAGACAGTGGCCACACAGGCGTCGTCCGTGGGCGAGATGCTGGGGCGCTGAGCGGCGACCCCAGGCCCGGAAGAGCGGTCCGGGCGGGGACATCCCGACCATGAAACCCCGTGGGGACGGGGGTGCGGCGGACGGCACAAAATGCCGGCGCAGCTGGGGAGCTGCGCCGGCATTGCTTTTGTCCGGGCGCCGAGCACCCGGAACGGATCGGTCCCCCTCCACCGGGTCCCGTCTGCGCGTACTCTCACCCGGTGAACTCCGCCCCCGGTCCGCTGCTGGCCGGCCTCACCGCCCGGGCCCGAGCCGCCGCCCACGCCCGCACACCGGCCTGCCCCTGCGGCGCGGCCACACTCGCGGACCGCCCGGACGGCACCGTCGTACGCCATGCGGACACCGTCGCGAAGGCTCACCCCCTGGATGCGACCACCGCCGAGCTCACGAGCCGCCTCACCCTGGCCGCCCGCCGCCCCGGCATCCTTCTGCCCCCACTGGATCCCACCCCGGTCGACCTGCACGGCCGCCTGGTGACGTTCTGGCCGTACGGCACCCCGGTGGATCCCGACGACCCGGACTCCGCACCCTGGGAAGCCGCCGCCGCACTTCTCGCCCGCCTCCACCGCAGCCCGGCTCCGGAGGACCTGCCCGTCATGCGCGGCCCCGCCAAGGCGGCCCGGGCCGTCGCCCGGCTCCGCGAGGCCGGCCCGCACCCGGCGGTCGCACCGGTCCTGCGCGCCTGGGCCACCCTCCCGCCCTGGGCCCGGGCCGAGGCCCCGATGCCGCACACCGGCACCCTCTGCCACGGCGACCTCCACCTCGGCCAGCTCGTACGACACCCCGCCGCCGACGGGCCCTGGCTGCTGATCGACGTGGACGACCTCGGCGTCGGCGTCCCCGCCTGGGACCTCGCGCGGCCCGCCGCCTGGTACGCCTGCGGTCTGCTCCCGCCCGGCGAATGGACCCGGTTCCTCACCGCCTACCGGCAAGCCGGCGGTCCGGCCGTCCCCGCGGAGGGCGACCCCTGGCCCGCCCTCGACGTCCCCGCGCGTGCCCTCACCGCCCAGACCGCGGCCCGGGCCGTCGCCAAGGCGGTCGCGGCCGGCCGCCCGCTGGACGAGGTGGAGCAGTCGGTCGTGGACGCCTGTGACCGGATGGCCACCGTCCCGCCCCAGTCGGTGCAGGAGCACGCGAAGTAGGGTGCAACCGAGCACAGCGGGACAGAGTCTGTCCTGGCGAGATGTGAAGCAGGACCGACCGCCGAGGAGTTGAAGACCATGCAGTGTCCGAAGTGCCGTGCGCCGATGCACACGTACAACCGCAACGGTGTCCAGATCGAGCAGTGCAGCGGGTGCCGCGGGATCTTTCTCGACTACGGCGAGCTGGAGTCGCTAACCCGCCTGGAGGCCCAGTGGTCCCAGGCCGCCCCGCCGCCCCCGCCCGCCCCGCAGGCCTACCCCGCCCCTCCGGCCCCCGCATGGGGTGCTCCGCACGGCGGCCACGGTCATCACGGCCACCACGGTCACCACGGTCACCACCGCAACAAGAGCTTCGGCCACATGCTGTTCTCGTCCTGAGCCGTGACATCACAGGAGCCCCCGGCCGCGAACGGCCGGGGGCTCCTTGTGGTGTGGACGATACTGGGATTGAACCAGTGACCTCTTCCGTGTCAGGGAAGCGCTCTCCCGCTGAGCTAATCGTCCTCGGGACCATGACCACAGAGTGCAGCGGATCATGGGCACTGCGTGCGCGATACTGGGATTGAACCAGTGACCTCTTCCGTGTCAGGGAAGCGCTCTCCCGCTGAGCTAATCGCGCGGGTTGGGATCTTGAGGGATCCAGTGGACGATACTGGGATTGAACCAGTGACCTCTTCCGTGTCAGGGAAGCGCTCTCCCGCTGAGCTAATCGTCCTTGGAGGTGGAGACGGGATTTGAACCCGTGTAGACGGCTTTGCAGGCCGTTGCCTCGCCTCTCGGCCACTCCACCAGGAGTGTAGGGGACCGGGAAGCCCCCTCTTCCTTCGAGCGGACGACGAGGTTCGAACTCGCGACCTCAACCTTGGCAAGGTTGCGCTCTACCAACTGAGCTACGTCCGCCTGTCGTTTCGGTCCGCCCTCGCGGCCCGGCGACGTGTTGAACTCTAGCGGATTCCCGGGCCAGTACAAAAACGCGTTTGTGCAGCGTGCTGCGCTTCCCCTGCTCACGGACCTCACAGGACTTCCCGACAGGACGTCCCCCGGTCACCCGCGGGGCCCCCGCCATAGACTCGACTGCGTGCTCGACCTCCCTCCTCTCGCCCGCTTCGGCGACCGCGTCGCCACCGGGCTCCTCGACGTCACCGACGATCCCGAGGCCCTGGAGTCCAGCGGCTTCTGGGCCGTCTGTGCCGACTTCGAGGGCCGTCTGACCTGCGCCCGCTTCGCGGAGGTCCGGACGGCGGACGTGCCGGCGCCCGTGCCCGGCGCATGGCGGGGACCGGCCGCCGGTGACTGGACGTCCTCGCTCGACCGCGCCGCGTACACGGCCGCCGTCCGGCGGATCCGCGACCACATCGCGGCCGGTGAGGTCTACCAGGCGAACCTGTGCCGGGTGCTGTCCGCGCCCGTCACCCCCGGCGCCGACGTGGACGCCCTCACGGCACTGCTGGCCCGCGGCAACCCGGCGCCCTATGCAGGAACGATCCGCCTGCCCGGGCACGGCGTCGAGATCGCCACGGCCTCCCCCGAACTGTTCCTGCGGCGCGACGGCCGGGTCGTCACCTCCGGGCCGATCAAGGGCACCGGACGTACCGAGGCGGACCTGCTGGAGAAGGACTTCGCCGAGAACGTGATGATCGTGGACCTGGTCCGCAACGACATCGGACGGGTGTGCGCCACGGGCAGTGTGACGGTGCCCGACCTGTGCGCCGTCGAGAAGCACCCCGGGCTGGTCCACCTCGTCTCGACGGTCCGCGGTGAGCTGGCCGACGGGTCCGGCTGGGCCGAGCTGCTCGGCGCCGCCTTCCCGCCCGGCTCGGTCACGGGCGCGCCCAAGTCCAGCGCCCTGCGGATCATCGACGCGCTGGAGACGGCACCCCGGGGGCCGTACTGCGGCGGGATCGGCTGGGTCGACGCCGACCGGGGAACCGGAGAGCTGGCCGTCGGCATCCGCACCTTCTGGATCGACCGGGCGGACGGCGCGCTGCGCTTCGGCACCGGCGCCGGCATCACCTGGGGCTCCGATCCCGAGGGGGAGTGGCGGGAGACCGAGCTGAAGGCCGCCCGGCTGCTCGCGATAGCGTCGGGAGCGTACGAGGTGAGTGGAGAGGACCTGACGTGAAGATCTGGCTCGACGGCGGGTTGCAGGACACCGGGTCCGCCCGCGTCTCCGTCTTCGACCACGGGCTGACCGTGGGCGACGGCGTCTTCGAGACGGTCAAGGCCGTGCACGGCCGGCCGTTCGCGCTCACCCGGCACCTCGACCGTCTGACCCGCTCCGCGCGCGGCCTCGGCCTGCCGGACCCGGACCACGACGAGGTGCGCCGCGCCTGCGCCGCCGTCCTGGACGCCAACCCCGCACCGCTCGGCCGCCTCCGCATCACCTACACCGGCGGCCACGGCCCCCTCGGATCCGACCGCGGCAAGCACGGCCCGACCCTCGTCGTCGCCCTCGGCGAGACGACCCGCCGCCCCGACTCCACCGCCGTGATCACGGTCCCCTGGACCCGCAACGAGCGCGGCGCCCTCACCGGCCTCAAGACCACTTCGTACGCCGAGAACGTCGTCGCCCTCGCCCGGGCCCGCGAACTGGGTGCGTCCGAGGCCCTGTTCGGCAACACGGTCGGCCAGCTGTGCGAGGGCACCGGGTCCAACGTGTTCGTCGTCCTCGACGGCGAGATCCACACCCCGCCGCTCGCCTCCGGCTGTCTCGCGGGCATCACGCGTGCCCTCGCGGCCGAATGGGCCGGCGCCCGGGAGACCGACCTGCCGCTCGACGTCCTGGAGCGGGCCGACGAGGTCTTCCTGACGTCCACCCTGCGGGACGTGCAGGCCGTGCACCGCGTCGACGGACGCGAGCTGCCCGGCGCGCCCGGCCCGGTGACCGCCAAGGCCATGCGGATCTTCGAGGAGCGGGCCGGACACGACCTCGACCCCTGACAGTCCCCGGAAATTCGGCTGAACAGTGCCGTGGTTGCGGGTAGAACACCCCTGATGACCACGACCCTGCGGCCGACCGAGCCGCTTCAGCAGAAGGCCGACGGGACGCGCTCGCGCCGCTACCAGGTCTGTGTGAACAGCCGTCCCGTGGGGGCGATACGTCTCGACACGCATCCCGTGTTCGGTACCGCGGTGGCCCGGATCACGAAGCTGCACATCGACGAAGCGGACCGCAGGCGGGGCCGGGGCACGGTCGCCGCGCTCGCCGCCGAGGAGGTGGCGCGCGGCTGGGGGTGCCGTCGCATCGAGGCCGTGGTCCCCGCCGCGTCCGAGGCCGGACTCCGGCTCGCCACGGCGCTCGGCTACGTCGTCCGCAACCGCGGCATGGAGAAGCAGCTCGGCGACACCCCGCCCCAACTGCCGGAGGGCAGCCGCGCCCGGCCCATGACCGAGGCGGAGTTCGGCCCCTGGCTGGAGAAGGGCAAGGCGGACTACGCGCGCAGCTGGATCGACCGGGGCGTCCCGGAGGCCGAGGCCCGGGTCAAGTCGGAGCGTGACCACGCGACCCTGCTGCCCGACGGCCTCGCCACCCCGGGCATGCTCATCAGCGTCGTCGAACACCTGGGGACGCCCGTGGGAACGCTGTGGCTCGCGGTGCGCGAGAGCAACGCCTTCGTCTTCGACGTCGAGACCGACGCCGCCCACCGCGGGCAGGGCCACGGCCGCACCCTGATGCTGCTGGCCGAGGCACAGACCATCGCCGAGGGCAGGCGGACCCTCGGCCTCAACGTCTTCGCGGGCAACACCCCGGCGGAACGGCTCTACGCCTCACTCGGCTACGAGACCGAGCGGTACGCCCTGTACAAACCGCTGCTGTAGCGGCCCGGGAGCCGACGCCGGGTGAGGGGGATCAGTGCTCCTGCCCGGCCAGCAGCCGGTCCGCGATCTCCTCGATCCGCTCGCGCAGCCCCTCCTGGCTCTTGCCGCCGTCGAGCCGCTCCCCGCCGATGACGTACGTCGGGGTGCCCGTCACACCGATCGCCTTGCCCTCGGCCTGGTCGGCGTCCACGATCAGGATGTGCCGGCCGTCGATCAGCGCGGTGTCGAACTCCTCGGCGTCCAGGCCCAGTTCGCGGGCCACCTCGACCAGGAAGGGTTCTCCCTTACGGGCCAGCTCCTCGACCCGCCCCAGCAGGGCCTCGGTGTACGGCCACCCCCGGCCCTGCTCCCAGGCCTCCTCCGCGGCCTGCGCGGCGGCGAAGGCGTGCTTGTTCTTCTCCAGCGGGAAGTGCCGCAGCCGCAGCTCCAGTCGGTCGCCGTAGCGGGCGCGCAGGGCACGGAGATCGTCCAGCGCGGTACGGCAGTCCGGGCACTGGAGGTCGCACCAGACCTCGAGGACGGGGGCGGCGGAACGGTCGGAGGAGGAGTCGCTCATGCCGACAGTCTCCCAGCAGCCGCGGCCAGGGGCGCAGCCCGCACCGGCACCCGCGGAGGAGGTGACCCGGAGATGTCCCTGATGTCGGGCCGGAACATGGCCCGCCGGGGTGCAGCGGGTGCAGGATGGAAGAGACCAAGGGCCCCGCCCGACCGCGCCACGCCTGGAGGACCGGATGATTGCCGAGACCGTCTGCTCCGCCGTGTCCGCGGCAGGCCTGGGGATTGCGATCGTCACGGCGTACCGCAAGCGCTACCTCGCCGCGGTCCGTATCGCGGCCTACTCCCTCGTCCCGATCGGCCTCGTGATGACGGGGGTCGTCGAGTGGCTGGCCGACACCGCGTTCAGCCCGACGGCCTGGGCCGGGTTCGGAGTGCTCGGCCTCGCCTGGGTGCTCTTCATGACCACACGAGCCGTGGAGCGCCGTCGCGGCGGCACCCGCAAGGAGCGCAGGGCGGCGGCTCGCGCCGCAGACCGGCCCGACACGGTTGGCCCCGCCGCCTCGGCACCTGCCCTGGGCCACGGCGCCCGTCCGGCGGCCAAGCCGGCGCCGGCGTCCCGCGACGACGACTTCAGCGACATCGAGGCCATCCTCAAGAAGCACGGCATATGACGGCAGCCCCGCCAGAGGCCGAATCGTCACAGTGGGTCCGCCGGTGCGCGGAAGTGATCACAACCCGAACCGGACCTCGCGGAATCGGTGCACTCCCGCACGGAACGAGGCCGCTGATCGCGCCCGGCTGGGCGACTGCGTCATCATCGCCGCGAGATGCTGGACACGACGAAACAGAGCGACCCCGCACCGCCGCAGGACGAGCCACATCCTCGGCAGGACGAGCCACGTGGTTGCCTCTTCGCCCTCTCCCAACCACCGTTGATGATCTTCCTGGCGGTGATCGGGAGTCTGCTGCTCATGGCCTCGTTGCACGATCTGCTGCTGCTGTGAGCCTGACCCGCGGTACCCGGCGTCACCCGCCGGGGCCGCGTCGGCATCGACATCCTCACCCGGCCCCGCGGCCGGCGCCGGGCGTCAGCCCGCCGCCTCCTTGCGGCGCGCCCGGTAGGCGGCCACGTGCAGGCGGTTTCCGCACGTGCGGCTGTCGCAGTACCGCCGCGAGCGGTTGCGGGACAGGTCAACGAAGGCGCGCCGGCAGTCCGGGGCCTCGCACCGCCGCAGCCGCTCCTGTTCGCCGGCGACCACGAAGAACGCCAGCGCCATCCCGCAGTCGGCGGCCAGATGATCGGCGACGGAGGCGCCGGGTGCGAAGTAGTGGACATGCCAGTCGTAGCCGTCGTGGTCCGTGAGCCGGGGCGTGGTGCCGGCCGCCGCGACCAGCTCGTTGATCTGCCCGGCCGCGGCCCGGGCGTCCGGGGCGGCGAAGACGGCGGCGAAGCGCCCGCGGATCTTGCGCACCGCCGAGAGGTCGAAGTCCGAGAGCACCCCGACATCGCTGATCTCGTGGTTCCGCACGAAGTCCGCGAGGGTCGCCACGTCCGGCAGCCCGTCCGGCGCCGTGTCGTCCTCCGGTGCGGTGTTCACCAGATCGACCACGGTGTCGAGGGCGCACCGGGTGTCGTGGGTGATCAGCACGATTCGCTCCCTGGCCTGAGGGTCGGGCGGGCGCCCGCCGATGCTGGCCGATGGTAACGGCTCCACCTCCGCCGGACCGCCTCATGCCCGCACATGGCTTCGAATACAACGCCTGCCGGCCCGCCCGGGTTCCCCGTACGGCGCGACATCGGCGGAGGGGCACCGCCGACGGGCCGCCGAGGCGGGCCGTCGGGGGAGGGGCTTCGCGGGCGGGCCCTGGGGGAGGGGCATCACGGGCTCCCACGCGAACCGGCGCCGTACCGCGTGATCCGCGGTGCCGGCGCCGGTGTCATCCCGTATGCGGTTGTCCGGGCCCGAGCCGTCTCCCCGAGTCGACGGCGCCGGGCGGCTTTGAGAGGGCCTCGCCCTAGCTTTCCGCCAGGATGTGCGAGAGCTCCTGGTCGAGGTCGAAGTGCCGGTGTTCCGTGCCGGGCGGCACGGCGGCGTCGGTCCGCTTCAAAAAGGACTCCAGGGCCCGTGCCGGGGCCTCCAGCAGGGCCTCGCCCTCCGGCGAGCTCAGGGCGATGCACACGACGCCCTGGCCGTGACTGCGCGACGGCCAGACGCGGACGTCGCCGGTGCCCGTAGGGCGGTGAAGTCCCTCGGCGAGGAGGTCGCGGGCGAACACCCACTCGACGGTTTCCTCGGCTCCGGTGTGGAAGGTGGCGTGCACGGCGTAGGGGTCGGCCGTGTCGTACCGCAGGCCTGCGGGGACAGGCAGGGAGGACTCGCTCGACACAACGAGGCGCAGGTGCAGCTCGCAGCTGACCGTGGTGTTCATAAGCGCCAGGGCCTTTCGCTCAGTGTGCGCTCGGGGATTCGCACGTCGGCGAAATCGACATGCCACCTACGGTGCCGTTGTAAACCCCTCTGAGTGTTTTGCGTGCCTTTACGTAACTCTTCCGGCCGAGGGATCGTTCGCTTCCTGCGTCCATTCCGGTGACTGGTTTCGCTCGGGTAGTGTTTCCCCGTATGAATACGGGGAGTAACGAGCCGGGCGAGGTGGCCGTGGCGTCGAACGAGACGGGGACCGGCGAGGCACACGGCGAGCAGCATCGCGGGCTCGGCTCGCGTGCGCCGGAGTTCATCAAGGCCCGCCGGGCGCTGCACCTCAGCTGGCAGGTCGGCGTCTTCATCATCGGCCTCGCGGTCGTCGTGACCGGCATCATCATGCTGCCCCTGCCCGGACCGGGGTGGGTCGTGATCTTCGGCGGCATGGCGATCTGGGCGACGGAGTTCGTCTGGGCCCAGCTGGTGCTGCGCTGGACCAAGCGGAAGGTCACCGAGGCGGCGCAGCGCGCCCTCGATCCCAAGGTGCGGCGCCGCAACATCATCCTGACGTCGATCGGGCTGGTGATCTTCGGCGTACTGGCCGGCATCTACCTCTGGAAGTTCGGCATCACGATGCCGTGGAAGATCAAGGACCAGTGAGCGTCACAGGCACCCGCTGACATGGGGTAATGTTCTTCCTGCGTCCGGGCGATTAGCTCAGTGGGAGAGCGCTTCGTTCACACCGAAGAGGTCACTGGTTCGAACCCAGTATCGCCCACCTGGACCGGCGGCCCATCTGCGATTACGCAGGTGGGCCGCCGTTGTTGTATGGGGCAGCTGCGCTTGTGCGGCGCCCGCCGGGGTGGGTCCGCCGCGCGGGAGCGGCCGTACGACGGCTTCTGTGCCTGGCTGCCGAGCTCTCTGTGTTCGGGGCTGAGACTCGCGAGCCCGGGACGGCTGAATCGCACCGAGCTGGGTGTGCGGCTGCCGCTGTCGTCGGGCCTGCCGCACCGGCCGCTGATGGCCGGCATTTGCCCCGAGTGGGGCGTCCGAGGCAGCCGTGGCTGGCGATCACCTCGGGCCGAACCTCCGCAGGGTCCGCCTCTGGTGGGAGCCTCACGCACTGCTGCACACCGAGCCGGGCGGCTAGCGCCAATGCCGCCACGAACCGGGTAGGCCGGAAGTCCACGCTCGTCGGCCGGGCGAGCTGGAGCATCCGTCGAGCCGAGCCCACTGGTGGCGAAATTCCGCCGTCGGGCAAGTTCGGGCCGGTACTCGCCATGGCCCGGGCATGCCAGGAAACTCCTCGGCCGAACCACTCGCGCCGTCGCCGCTGTCAGCGGTCGGCTCGGGCGCGATTTCGAGCTCCCGGACCGGCAGGGTCGCTACCTACCCGGGCCAGCGTTGCCCGTCGAACCGTCCGCGCCCTCGGGAGTCGGGCTGATGGTGAGATCCCGCCAGGCCACGCAGGGTTACGTGCCCGGGTCCGGGCTGCCTCACCGGTGACCCGTCGAGCCGCTCACCCGCCGGGAGCCGACGGACCCTAGATCCCGCGCTCCCAGCCAGGCAAGGGCGTACCCGCGCCGTGCAGGGCACGTCACGCCCCTCCCTCCGGACCGCTCGCGCCCGGCGAGCCGGCTGTCCGACGAGATCCAGCCCTCCACCTTCTACGAACCGCAGCCGTCGGCCGCGGTCACCTGACCTGCGGGTCTGCGAGGAGAACGACTCGATCGGCCTCGACGTCGAAGCCGAGCACCGGATGGCCGGAGTCGCCTTCTGGGTCCATCAGCACCGGCTTGCCCAGCCGCCGCCCGATCTCCCGAAGGAAGCCGCAGAACACATCAAATCGCTCCTGGCCCTGTAACTCCCGCAGGTCGACGTCAAAGTCGACTTCATCGTCGGCATGGAAACGGAAGATCGCCACCACATCGGCAGCCGGCCAGACCCGCAGCTCCGGGCACTCGGCATCCGCCGGACGGGACAGCACGGCCTCCGCCCGAGGCATCGGAAGCACCCTCTCCCCCTCGGAGTACTGGCACTTCCAGCCCTTCTCCAGAACAAGATCGAGGACCGCCTGCCAGTCCTCCACCGAGGCATTCGGGACACGCACGTCCGGCAACGACCCCATCAAATCCGGGTCGAAGAAGCACTTCACGTCATCCCACAGCAGATCAGCCACCCCGCCATGCTGCCCCGGCTCACCAACCCACCGCACCCCCGTTTCCCTTGACCAAAGACATAGGGGCACTCCCCATCCAGCCTCCGGCCACCGAGTCCTGGACGTCAGGCTTCTCCGTCGCCCCGGACGGTCACCGGATCCCGGGTAGTGAACCTCCCACGCCGCCGCTTCGGTCAGTCGTACTGATCACCCCGACCCGGACACCAACCCACCCGTGCCGAGTCGTACATACCCCCGTCACTCCCAGTCGCGGTCACCCCCGCCAACCCACCCCGCAAAACCCCTCACCCCACGCCCGCATGGCCAAATCCGACCCCCGCGCCCCCAACGCCCCTCCTCCCGACGCCACATGGCCGAATCCGATCCCCTCCCGTCGTAACCCCTTCCCCCCACACCACCGTCGTCTTTCGGTCGCGCCCGGATTCAACCCAACTCACCCCTCTCCGTTCGGCGCTTCGGACGCACGGCCGTCACCAGGGACGTCGTCCGGCCCCGCTTCCAGCCCCGCCACCTTGGTCCGCCCCGCCGCCCGCCCCGTCGGTAAGAAATTCTTGTCCGAATCATTGACGCACCCTCAGCCCCTCCGTACCTTGTGCCAGCAAGCGCTTACTTGAAACGATTCATGCGAGCGGGACGACGTGCGGGGAGGTCCAACCGTGGTGAACGGCGGGAATGTTGAGAGACGTACCATCCTGAAGGCGGCCGGTGCCACGGCAGCCACGCTGGGGCTGGCCGCGACGACCGGCTGCGGTGGTGACGGAGGGACCTCCGCGGACGGGACGGTGACGATCCGTTACGCGTGGTGGGGTGCGGAGGACCGTGCCCAGCGAATCAACAAGACCATCGCGCTCTTCGAGAAGAAGTACCCGAAGATCAAGGTGAAAACGGACTTCCAGCCTTATCTCGACTTCTGGAAGAAGTTCAACACCCAGGCTTCCGGGGGAAATCCGCCGGACGTGTTCCAGAATGCGATCGGCTTCCTCCGCAAATACGACGCCAAGAACGTGCTGCTGGATCTGAGCGAGCAGGCGAAGGCGGGCAACCTCCGGATGGAGGGATTCCGCGCGGGCCTGGAGAAGTTCGGCGAGATCGACGGCAAGCTCCTGGGCGTTCCGGTGGGCTCGAACTCCATGGCCCTGGTCATCGACAAGCCCGTCTACACCCGCGCCGGCGTCAAGCCCGAGCAGGGCTGGACCTGGGACGACTTCGACGCCGCGATGAAGAAGATCCGCGACAAGACCGGCCGCGCCGGAGACAGCGGCATGTACGGCGTCATGTACCTCTACGACCTGTACCTGCGGCAGAACGGCAAGGCCTTCTTCACCGAGGAGGGGCTCGGCTTCACCGAGTCGGATCTGACGGACTGGTGGACGAAGGCCGAGAAGGGCGTCAAGGACGGCCTCTACGCCGACGCCAAGAAGGTCGCCCAGATCAAGCCCAAGTCGGCGGTCGCGGCCGAGCTCGCTGGTGGCGAGTTCACCTGGGACAACTTCACCGTCCGCTACACCTCCGAGGGCAAGAGCGAGTACGGCCTGGCTCCCATCCCGACCACGGACGGCAAGAAGACCGGCCAGTACCTCGGCTCGCTCATGCTGAGTGCCTCCAAGCGCACCCAGCACCCCAAGGAAGTCGCCCAGTTCATCGACTTCATGGTGCACGACCCCGAGGTAGCCAAGATCATGGGCTACGACCGCGGTGTGCCCGCGACCCAGGCCCAGTACGACGCCTACAAGCCGACCGACGAGGTCAACAAGGCGATAGCCGCCTATGAGGAGTCCCTCGTCAAGGCCGGAGTCCTGGAGCCCATCACACCGCACCCGAACGGCGCGGACATCTGCGAGTCCGCGTTCCTGCGCATCGCCGAGGAACTCGCCCTGGGCAAGCGGTCGGTGGACGAGGCCGTCAAGCAGTTCTTCACCGAGTCGAAGACGGCTCTCGGCACCTGATGGGAACCACCGTGACACACGCCCCTGCGATGGAGGACCTGCCCCAGGGCAAGGGCTCCGAGCTGCGGCACGGTCCGGTGGACTCCCCGCGCCCCGCTGCCCTCAAGCGGCGGCGGCGCCGGGAGAACCTGGCCGGCTATCTCTTCATGTCCCCGTGGATCGCCGGGTTCCTGCTCCTGACCGCGGGTCCGATGATCGCCTCGCTCTACTTCGCCTTCACCGACTACAACCTGTTCGACGCCCCCCAGTGGATCGGTCTCGACAACTTCTCCGAGATGTTCGGCGATCCGCGCTGGCGCCACTCGGTGCAGGTGACGCTCTGGTACGTCGCCGTCGGCACGCCGCTGAAGCTGCTCGCCGCCCTCGGTGTGGCGCTGCTGCTCGCCCAGAGCCGGCGCGGGCAGGCCTTCTACCGGGCCGCCTTCTACGCGCCGTCGCTCATCGGCGCGAGCGTCTCCGTCGCGATCGTGTGGAAGGCGATCTTCTCGGACGACGCGGTCGTGGACCGCACCCAGAAGATCTTCGGGATCGACGTCGGCGGCTGGACCGGCGACCCGGACATGATCATCTACAGCCTGGTGGCGCTCACCGTCTGGCAGTTCGGCGCCCCCATGGTCATCTTCCTGGCCGGCCTCAAGCAGGTCCCGCGTGAGCTGTACGAGGCGGCCGAGGTCGACGGGGCCGGCAAGATGCGGCGGTTCTGGAACATCACGCTGCCGATGATCTCCCCCGTCCTCTTCTTCAACGTCCTGCTGGAGACGATCCACTCCTTCCAGATCTTCAGCTCGGCGTACATCGTGGGCGGCGGCGCCGGCGGCAACGCCTGTGGTCCCGCCGACGGTTCGATGGTCTACACCTGCTACCTCTACGTCCAGGGCTTCGAGAACAGCCGGATGGGGCTGGCCTCCGCCATGGCCTGGATGCTGCTCGTCGCGGTCGCCCTGGTGACGGCGGTGCTGTTCTGGTCCCAGAAGCGCTGGGTGCACTACGAGGAGGGCGCCCGATGAGTTCCCCCAATGTCTCGACTTCGCTCGATCCGGGGGCACCCCCATCGGTCACCGGCGTCACCCCGCGAGGGGGCGCACTGCGGCACAAGCTGCCTAGCTCCCTCGCCTGGCACCTAGGATCCCTGCTGATCCTCGCGGTGATCCTGTACCCGGTGATCTGGGTGGTCGGCGGGTCCTTCAAGAAGAGCGAGGACATCGTCGGCAGCCTGGACCTCTTCCCGGGGAACCCGGTCGTCGACAACTACAAGAGCCTCGCCGACGGCATCGCCGACATCTCGATCTCCACGTTCTTCCTCAACTCGCTGTTCCTGGCGGTCGGTTCGGTCGTCGGCATCCTGGTGTCCTGCTCGCTGACCGCCTACGCCTTCGCGAGGATCAGGTTCGCCGGCCGCAACCTGCTGTTCACGCTGATGATCGGGACGCTCCTGCTGCCGTACCACGTGCTGCTGATCCCGCAGTACGTGCTGTTCCGCAACATGGAGATGATCAACACCTACACGCCGCTGCTGCTCGGGAAGTACCTGGCCACCGAGGCGTTCTTCGTCTTCCTGATGGTGCAGTTCATGCGCAACATGCCCAGGGAACTGGACGAGGCGGCCCGCCTCGACGGCTGCGGGCACCTCCGCATCTACTGGTCGATCGTCCTGCCGCTGAGCCGGCCGGCCCTGATCACCAGTGCGATCTTCACCTTCATCAACTCCTGGAACGACTTCATGGGCCCGCTGATCTACCTCAACGAGCCCGACAAGTACACGGTCTCGCTCGGTCTGAAGATGTTCGTCGACCAGGAAGGGCTGGCCAACTACGGCGGCATGATCGCCATGTCGCTGGTGGCGCTGCTGCCGGTGCTCGCCTTCTTCCTCGCCTTCCAGCGGTATCTGATCGACGGCATGGCCACATCGGGTCTGAAGGGCTGAGGCGGGCATGGCCGGGACACGGGTGAAGGCACGCGGCGAGTCGGCGCTGGGGGAGCGGTTCGCGGTGTTCGCCGAGTGTCTGCTGACCGGTGTGTGGATCG
Source organism: Streptomyces sp. NPDC029044 (assembly GCF_040637495.1). Classification (NCBI taxonomy): domain Bacteria; kingdom Bacillati; phylum Actinomycetota; class Actinomycetes; order Kitasatosporales; family Streptomycetaceae; genus Streptomyces; species Streptomyces sp. NPDC029044. The sequence continues at coordinate 74,840 of NZ_JBEZWN010000007.1, read as the reverse complement.
CGGTGGCCTCACTGGGAGTCGTCACCTACCCCGCCGCGTTCGCCGCCGGGGCGCGGCATCTGCGGCGCCGTACCGCTCATGAGGGCGGTAACTGGCGGGAGTTCGCCGCGGACTTCCGCGCGGCGCTGCGCGGCGGGTGGCTCGCCGGGCTCGTCGGCTGGGTGGCGGTCGCCGCGGTGTGGGTGGACGTGCAGGCGGCCCGGGCGGGGATTCCCGGCGGGCCGCTCGTCGGGGCCGTCGGGGTCGTCGCGCTGATCGGGCTCGTCGTGGCCGGGCTGCGCGCGGCGGCCCTCTGGGCGCCGGGAGCCCGCTGGCGGACGCTGCTGGCCGGGGCCGGGCGGCGCACGGTGCTCGATCCGGCCGGGTCCTTCCTGATCGTCGGCGGGCTGGCCGTGGTGGCCGTGTCCGCCTGGTTCGCCGCCCCGCTGGCGATCGCGGTCCTCGGTGCCGTCGCTGCGGCGGCCGTCGCCGTGGAGGAGCGGTACCTGCACCGCTGAGCTCCGGTGCCCCCAAGTTCCAGGTCGGCGCCCCCGCGCCGCACCTCTTTCCGTCATGCCCCTGCACACGTACGGATTCGCTTCCCGCACGGACGAGGAAAGGCAGCATCGCCATGTCTCCCATCCCCCGCAGATCCCTCCTCAAGGCAGCCGCCGTCACCGGAGCCGCCGCCCAGTTCAGCTGGGCGCTGGGAGCCCAGGACGCCCAGGCCGCACCACGGGCCGAGCCCGCCGACGCGGACCCGGTGACCCTGGACTGGCTGGAGGACGGCGGCCTCGGCGCCGCGCCCGGCTCCACCGTCGGTGTGCCCTGGCCCAAGGGCGCGTACCAGAAGGACCAGACCTTCGCGCTGACGGACGGCGGCGGCAAGGCCGTACCCGTGCAGTCCTGGCCGATCGCCTACTGGCCCGACGGCTCGCTCAAGTGGACCGCGCACGCGGTCGCCTCGGGCGGCGGCAAGCTCACCCTCGCCGCCGGAACCCCCGCCGCTCCCGAGAAGAAGGTCACCGTCGAGAAGCGCGGCGGCACCATCGACATCTCCACCGGCGTCATCACCGCCAAGATCGGCAAGTCCGGCTCCACCCTCGTCAAGTCCGTCACCCGCGGCTCCACGGAGATCGCGAAGAACGGCCGTCTCGTGCTGATCCGCCAGCCCGAGGTCGAGGACGAGGACCAGGGCGCGGTCAGGACCGAACGCTTCGACGGCGCCATCTCCAAGACCGAGGTCGAGCAGGCGGGCCCGGTCCGCGCCGTCGTCCGCATCGACGGCAAGCACCGCAAGGGCAACCGCAGCTGGCTGCCCTTCTCGATCAGGCTCTACTTCTACGCGGGCGCCGACTCCTTCCGCATGGTGCACACCATCACCTACGACGGCACGCAGGAGCCCGGCAAGGCCGGCGGTGACTTCATCCGCGGCCTCGGCGTCCGCTTCACCGTGCCGATGCGCGACGAGTCCTACGACCGCCACATCCGCATCGGCGGCGACGGCACCGGAATGCTGCGCGAGGCCGTCAAGGGCATCACCGGCCTGCGCCGGGACCCCGGCGCGGCCGTGCAGGCCGCCCAGTTCGAGGGCAAGAAGCTGCCGGACCCCGCCACCTGGGACCAGCGGGTGACGACCCGGCTCCAGTACATCCCCGAGTGGGGCGACTACACCCTCTCCCAGCTCTCCGCCGACGGTTTCACGCTGCGCAAGCGCACCAAGAAGGGGCACGGCTGGGTCGCGGCGGGCGGCGGCCGGCGCGCCTCCGGCTTCGGGTACGTCGGCGGGGCGAGCGGCGGGTTCTCCTTCGGGCTGCGCGAGTTCTGGGAGAAGTTCCCCGCCCAGCTCGACATTCGGGACGCCCACACGGACGAGGCCGAGGTGACCCTCTGGCTCTGGTCGCCCGAGGCACAGCCCATGGACATGCGCTTTTACCACGACGGCATGGGCCAGGACACCTTCCCGGAGCAGCTCGAAGGCCTCAACATCACCTACGAGGACTACGAGCCGGAGTTCGGCACCCCGTACGGCATCGCCCGCACCTCCGAACTCCTCTTCTGGGCCAACGACTCGACCCCGAGCCCCGACCGGCTCGCCGAGCAGGTCGAGGCCGTCCGCGTGCTGCCCCAGCTGGCCGCGCCGCCCAAGCAGCTCATCAAGGCCAAGGTCTTCGGGCCGGGCCTGTACTCCGAGCCCGACCGCTCCACCCCGGCCAAGGCGAAGATCGAGGACCACCTCGACTTCCTCTTCACCTACTACAAGGACCAGGTGGAGCAGCGCCGCTGGTACGGCTTCTGGGACTACGGCGACATCATGCACACCTACGACACCTTCCGGCACCAGTGGCGCTACGACATCGGCGGCTACGCCTGGGACAACTCCGAACTGTCGCCGGACCTGTGGCTCTGGTTCGCCTACCTGCGCTCCGGCCGCGCCGACATCTTCCGCTTCGCCGAGGCGATGACCCGGCACACCGGCGAGGTCGACGTCTACCACCTGGGCAAATGGGCCGGCCTCGGCACCCGGCACGGTGTGCAGCACTTCGCCGACAGTGCCAAACAGCAGCGCATCGCCAACACCACCTACCGGCGCTACTACTACTTCCTCACGGCGGACGAGCGCGTCGGCGACCTCATGCACGCCAACGTCGACTCCGACGAGACGTTCCTCGCCCTCGACCCGCTGCGCAAGATCCGCACCGAGCCGTACACCCCCGACCGGCACGCCCTGTCGATCGGCTTCGGCACGGACTGGAGCGGCCTGGTGTCCGCCTGGCTGACGGAGTGGGAGCGCAAGGGCCCCAAGTGGGAGAAGGCCAAGGCCCGCGTGCTGTCCACGATGGAGACCATCGCCGCCCAGCCCAACGGCTTCGTCCAGGGCAGCGGCCTGTACGACCTGGACACCGGCAAGTTCGCCGTCGCCGACAAGGCCAAGGTGGAGGTCTCCCACCTCTCGGCCGTCTTCGGCCTCAATGAACTGTGCGCCGAGCTCATCGACCTGGTCGACATGCCGGAGTTCAACGAGGCGTACTTCGACTACTGCCGCTACTTCAACGCCACCAAGGCCGAACAGGCGGCACGCTACGGCTCCAACTTCGGCAACCTGCTGCTCTTCCAGGGCCACTCGCGCCTCGACGCGTACGCGGCCGTCAAGACCGGGGACGAGAAGCTCGCCAAGCGGGCGTGGGAGAAGTTCTACAACTCCGACGGCTACAAGGAGTCGGCACCCTGGCGGACGGAGAAACTGAGCGGGCCCGTCGCGCTGGTACCGGGCAGCGAAGCCACCTGGGTGTCCACGAACGACACCGCGCTGTACGGCCTCGCCGCCATCGAGAACCTGGCGCTGCTCGGGGACAAGATGCCGTAGCGGGAAGCTGAACGAGCGGTTCCCGTGGTGACGCCTCCGGCGGGAACCGCTCGTCCTAGTCGATGATCTGGTTGAAGAACAGGACGGCCGGCGCCACCACCCCGCCGCCGACGCTCACCGCGACCGGCCACACGTTGCCGGCCAGCACCGCCAGAACAGTGGCACCGATGCCTGCCAGGGCTGCCAGCAGGAAGACGATCGCGGTGCGCTGGCTGAGGAGCGGTCCGTCCCCGCCGGGCCGCCGGCGGTTGGCCTGTGCCACCTCGGTGCCCTTATCCGACGCCGTGAACAGGTTCGTACTGCCGCTGCCGCCCGGGGACGCCGTGCCCGTCCGGGCCCGGCACGTCCCAGGGATCCTGGGCGGGACGCAGGAGTTCGAAGCGGACACCGCCGTCACCACTCGTCCTGACCCCGTACACGGCGGGCTCGGGCAGGCTGTTGTAGTGGAACGGCGTCGAGAAGTAGTAGGCGCCGGTGTCCGGGACGGTGACGATGTCACCGGGTTCCAGGAGGGGCAGAGCGCGGTCCCGCGCCAGCAGGTCCCCGGCGAAGCAGGCGGGTCCCGCGATGTCCTGGCGGACCGGCCCGCCTCGCTTGGTCCTGCCGCTCGCGTCGTGCGCCTCGATCCGCAGCGGCCAGGCGTCGGGGTTGAACACCGTCCGGGTGGCCACCTGCACACCGGCGTGGGTGACCGCGATCGGCCGGCCGCCCATGCTCTTGGTGTACTCGACGTACGCGGCGGTGAACCCGTTCTTGGCGAGGACGGACCGCCCGAACTCGGTGACGATCTCGTACCCGCCGGAGAACAGGGCGGGGGCCTGGGCGCGCAACTGCCGCACGTACATGTCGAAGGTCGGCGTGGTCTCGTCGTCGGCGAAGTTGACGGGCAGTCCGCCACCGATGTCGATGCCGACGACCTGGCGCCGCCCGAGCGAGGCGTTGACCTCCTCGGCGAACGCCACGGCCTGCCCGACCCCGCCGGCCATGAGGTCGAGCGGGCAGCCCTGCGAACCGGCGTGCGTGTGCACCCAGGTCAGCCACGGGTGGTCGTGGTAGGCGCGCAGCAGCCGCTGCCGGCTCCCCGGGTCCGCCAGGGGGACGCCGAACTTCGACGTGCTCGTCGCCGTGCTCATCGCGGCGATGCTGCCGCCGCCGAGCTGGGAGTTGACCCGCACCCCGATCCGCGAGACCGGGACGCGGCCGTCCAGCGCCCGGTCGATCCTCGCCAGTTCCTGGTAGTTGTCCGCGTTGACGGTCACCCCCAGGTCGAGGGCGTACCGCAGCTCGGCCTCCGTCTTGGCGGGGGAGTCGAAGACGATCCGGTCCGGTGCGAATCCCGCGGCCAGCGCGCGGGCCAGCTCACCCGCGCTGGCCACCTCACAGCCCATGCCGAGCCGCCGCAACTCCGCCAGCACCGGCACCAGGCAGTTCGCCTTGGCGGCGAACGCGTGCAGGACGGGCGGCGCGGAGGGGAAGGCGCGGTGCAGGGACGCGACGGTCGCGGCGACGCCGTCGAGATCGACGAAGGCGGCCAGCTGGGACCGCCCGGGGTCCAGCAGCTGCCGCCGTACCGCTTCCTGGAGGATCCGTGTCCGCCGCTCGGCGGCGGAGGTCAGTCCGGTCATGGTGAACCTTCCGGTGTCGTACGCGAGGCGCCCGGGACCACCCCGGGTGGAACACCAGGCTGCCGCCCGCACCGGGAGGGCGTCTTCGTCGAGTCGTCAAAGACCCGCGCCCCGCCTACGGCGGTGGGACGCAACAACTCCTCGTCCGGGCACAGGCGTTGGGCGATACGACAAAAGCGCGGCCCTGCGATGGTGGCGCACCACGAACGGCCGCCGGCCCGCGCCCGCTCGCGACCCGGCCCGCGCCCGCTCGCGACCCGGCCGGCGCCGGACGCTCAGGGGCGTGCGCGGTCGGCCTCTCCCCACAGACGCAGCTCCACCTGGGCGAGCAGCCGGGCGTCGGGACTCTCCAGGTCCAGCCCCGACACCTGCCTGATCCGGCGCAACCGGTAGCGCAGACTGTTGGCGTGCACGCCCAGCGCGCGCGAGGCGGCGGACACGTCACCGAAGTGGTCGAGGTAGGCGCGCAGGGTCTCCACCAGGCAACTGCCGCCGTGAGCGGCGTCGAACTCCCTCAGCCGGGCCACCGAGGTCCGCGGTGGCAGCGTCATCTCGCGCAGGGCCTCGATGACCTGGAGGATGCCCACGGTGTCCGCGACGTCCTCGCTCCGCGCGACGGTGTGCGGTCCGGCGGTCGCGAGGAGCGCCTGGAGGGCCCGCTCGGCCGACCGGCGTGAGGCCGGCGCACCCGCCAGGCCGGGAACCACGTCGCCGAGCCCTGCCTTCACCGTCGAGCCGACCGTCGCCGACAGTTGGTCGGCCAGTGCGCTCCCCAGCCGCCTCACCTGGTCGTCGGCCCGCCGGGCGTCGCGCTCCAGCGCACTCACCAGCACCCAGGCCCCGCCGCCCGCCGGGACAACCACGACGCGGTGGCCCAGGGCCGCGCAGTGCAGGGTCAGCAGCCCGTACAGCCCGGACGGGCCGTCCTCCGCGGGATGGCCGGACCCGATGCCCACCGCCAGGACGGCACAGGGTTCCCGGGGCGGCAGCGAGGCCCGCTCCGCCAGCACCTCCACGGACCCACGGTCCTCCAGCAGCGCCCGGGCCGCATCCTCCACCAGCCGGCCGTCCGAGCTGTGGGTGCGGTGGTGGAGCAGGTGGGCGGCGGCGGTCCGGGCCGCCGCGCGCAGCGTCTCCGCGGCGTTCGGCGCCAGCGGGCGGCCGGCCACCGCCGCCACCCAGATGGACCCGAGCGCCTCTCCACCCGCCCGCACCGCGCCCACCAGGCGCTCCGGGTTCTGTCCGTGGGCGGGCCGGTGCAGCACGTCGCCCGCGCCCCACAGCGCCTGGAAGAACCCCGCCTCCCGCATGGCCGCCACCCTCCAGGGCGGCACCCGGCGGCCCAGGATGGTCAGCCGGCGCATCTCGTCCACGTTCTCCTCGGTGGACGAGTACGCCAGCACCCGCGACTCCGTGTCCTCGATCGTCACCGAGCCGCCCACCAGGGCGGCCACCGCATCGGCCAGTGAGTCCAGATCGCCCAGGGGCACGCCGCTGGTGGCGGGCATCGGGGGAGTACCCGCCGCGGCCAGCCCGGCCCTCAGCACCCCCACGAGCTGCGCCCAGGTGCACCAGGCGGTGCGGAAGAGCACCGCGGTGCCGCTCTCCTGCGCGGCCGACTGCAACGCCTTCGCGGTGGGCTCCGGCCGTCCCGGACCGAACACCACTCCCGCGGCACCGGCCTCACCGGCCCGGCGCACTACGTCGACCGCGTGCGCCGATCCCGGGTCGACGCCGACTGCGAGCAGTAACTCCCGCGGTCTGATGGCCGGTTCGAGGGCGTCCAGCACATGCACACCGGTGACCTGCGTCCGCAGTCCCTCCGGGGCCGTGTGCAACTCCACGGCCCCCACTCCCACCACCGAGAGCAGGCGCTCCAATGTCCCCTGGTCCCCGGCGCCCGCACCCCGGCCCGACGCTTCCCCCGAGTCCGTCATGATGCCTCTCCCGTCCCCCGCCCGACCGTGCCGCCGTGTTGGCGGCTGATCGGAGAACGTATGACATCACGGGACTTGTCCGCAGTCGAGACGGCCTCTTCGTGCCTAGTCCATCCTCCCCAGGGCCTCCCGCATCCGCCGGACGTCCCGGATCCGCTGCTCGTACGTCGCCCCGAGGGCGAGCAGCAGGAGCCCGGCGAGGGCGGGGGGTGCCCAGCGGGGGAGCGCCCCCGTCACCTGCACCACGTACGGGGCGAGTTCGTGCAGGGTGACCAGGGCCAGCGCCGAGCCGCCGAGTACCAGCGGTGCCTGGAGGTGGTGCCGCGCACCCAGCAGGGTCACCAGCAGCGCCGCACCGCCCAGCAGCAGCGGCCGCGTCCAGTACGGGTCGGCCCAGGCCGCGACCAGGCTCGGCAGGAGGGTCACGGCGAGTCCCGGGCCGTACGCCGTCCAAGAGGAGACCTGCGGGTCGCGGCGCCGGTGCAGGGCACCGACGAGCAGTGCCGGGACGGTCACCGGGAGGGTGTACGCCTCGGGTGTGTCCACGTCCCAGGCCGCCAGGCGCACCCACGCGGCCAGCACGAACAGGGCCGTGGCCGCGTAGCCGACGGGACGGCGCCCGTCGCGCAGGGCCGTCCCGGCGGCGATCGCTCCGCACAGGGCCAGCACCAGGGCGAGCATCGGCGGGTCGGAGAGGGCGAGCGCCACGGCGAACAGACCGACGGCGGCACCCGTGGCCTCGACGGGCACCGTCGTCCGCGACCCGCCCAGGCGCGCCGCCAGCAGGGCGGCGGCACCGGCAACCGCGAGTACCGGCAGGGCGGTTCGGGACGGCGGCCAGTCCGCCGCGGCACCGGACGCGGCGGCCAGCCCGGCGGCGTGCGCGAGAGCGGCCGGAGCGGTGAAGGGGGCGACGCCCGCCCGCCACGAGGCCGCTGTGAACAGCGCCGTCAGCGCGGACAGCACAACCAGGGTCGCGGTCTGGGAGGCGAGCGAGACCAGGGTGAGGCAGGCGGCCGTGACCAGGGCGAGGACGACGGCCGTGACCTGCGCGGCCCCCTCCGTGACCCGGCACGCGTACAGCGCGACCGCTGTGATGACGCCCAGGCCCACCATCCCCACGAGGTACGGAGCCTCGAACACGGCGGGGAGGATCAGAGCCGTGGCCCAGAGCAGTCCGGCGGAACCCAGCCGGGCCCGCGCACGCCACTCCTGCGCGCGGACCGCCGACGCGAGAACGGCGGCGACAGCCACCAGCACCAGAGGAGCCGGTGCCGCGTCCGGCGGCCAGGGCACATCCCCGGCCACCGCCGCACGGGCGTCCGCCGGAGCGCCGCCCCACACCCGGTCCAGCCGGACGGCCGGACCCAGCAGCACCACGGCGACGACGGGCAGCGTCCACAGCACCGCCAGTGCCTGTACGGCGCCGGACGCCCAGGCGAAGCCCCTGCGCATGGCCTCGGGCAGTCGTTCCCCCCGGACCGCCGCCAACAGGGCGACACCGACGACCAGATGAGCCGGAACCGCCCACTGCGAGGGCACCAAGGAACGGGCCACCCCGCCTAGCGCGGCCACCACGAGCAGCCCGGACGCGATCGCCAGGCCGAGGGCGTGCCGCCTGCCCGGCTCCTGCCGGGCCGTACCCAGGGCGATCGCCGCCGCCAGCAGGAGCAGCGCCCCGGCCCGGGACGCCTCACCCGGACCGCCGGCCGTCAAGGACAGCCAGCCGGCCCCCAGAACACCCCAGCCACCCATGCCGTACGCACCGACGACGGCGGTGATCCGCGCGGCCCCGGCCCTCAGACGCACCACCGCCACCGCGTCGAGCCCGGCCGTCACCAGCAGCGCGGCCGTCACCGCGTACGCACCCGCGCCCGCGGACAGGGCCCACAGCAACAGCGGGAACTGGGCCGCGGCCAGGGCGCACGGCAGGGGCAGCCGGAGCGCTGCCGTCACCGGCAGCAGGCCGTAGGCCGACCAGGCCACCGCCAGCACCGCGGACGCGGCCGCCGCGTACCCGGTCCCGTCCGTCCCGGGAAGGGCCGCCGCGTGCAGTGCGTAGGCGTCCAGGACGGTCAGGGCGAGCCCGAGGCCCGCCACGGACTCGGCCGTCGACCGCAGCCCCCGCCTCAGCAGGACCACGGGTGCGGCGAGCGTGGCCAGCGTAACCGCGCCGAGCACCAAGGCGCGCCCGGCAATCCCCATGTGCCCCCAGCTGACCAGGGTGAACACCGCCGCCGCGAGCGTCAGCAGGACACCGCCGAGGACCAGCAGCACGTTCTGCACGCTGGGCGCCGCCGTCTCGGGGCGCGGCGATACGGTGATCGGGGGCTGCGCCGAGGCCCAGGGCCGCGGCTGCTCCTGCGTCCTGTTCAGGGCGGCTACCAGCCAGGCGCGACGAGTCAGCAACTGCGCGCGCCGGGCGTCCAGTTGCCAGAGTTCGGCATCGAGGAGCCGCAGTTCCTCGGCCGGGGGCGGAAGGTGGGTCATGGCTCGCAGTGTGGTCCGCGTCACCTCGCACGGCATGAGTGCGGATACTCAGCCGCGTACTCAGACGGTCCGCGTCGTGCCTGGGCAGACTTCCGGCATGGACTGGAACCATTACCGCTTCCGCAGCCTGTGGGCCCTGCCCGCACCGCCCGCCACCGTCTACGACGTGCTGGAACGCCCCGAGGACTACCCGCGCTGGTGGCCCCAGGTGCGGGAGGTGACCCGGCTCGACGACACCACCGGGGTGATCCGCATCCGCTCCGTCCTGCCGTACGACATGACCTTCACGGCACGGGAGGTACGTCGCGATCCCGCGGCCGGTGTGCTGGAGACCGCCCTGACCGGGGACATCGAGGGCTGGGCGCGGTGGACCGTCACACCGCTCGGGCCGGGCAGTCTGGCGCGCTACGACCAGGTCGTCAGCGTGCGCAAGCCGCTGCTGCGGCGGCTGGCCGTACCGGGACGGCCCGTCTTCCGCGCCAACCACGCGTTGATGATGCGCTCCGGGCGGCGCGGACTCCTCAGGCACCTCGAAGCGGTTTGAAGGAAGCGTGCCCGGACCTGTATGGTTCAGTGCGTTCCCGGGCGATTAGCTCAGTGGGAGAGCGCTTCGTTCACACCGAAGAGGTCACTGGTTCGAACCCAGTATCGCCCACCGGAAACAGCCGGTCCGTCACAGACGGACCGGTTTTTTCATGCCCTCGCGGGCCCCGTGCCAGGTGCTCAAGCCGCCGCCGGCAGGTCCGGACGCAGCGGCCACGCCGGGTCGACCGCCTCGTCCACCCCGCTGCGGGCGAACCACGCCTGAAGGCCCCGCGCCTGCGCCGCGTGCCACACCGCCTGCAAGGTGTGCAGCTCGCCCGGGGCGAGGCGCTCCAGCCGGGACGCGAACCGGCGGCCCACCGCCCGGGTGACCTCCAGTGCCGCCACAGCGTCGGCCGCCGCGTCGTGCGCGCCCTCCAGGGCGACGCCGTAGTGCGCACACAGGTCGGTCAGGGTGCGGCGGCCCTTGCGGTAGCGGTCCAGGTGCTTGTCCAGGACCCGCGGGTCCAGCACGGACAGCGGCGCCGACTCGAACCAGCGGCCGAGCGCCGAGGCGCGGTGCCGGCGCAACTCCCGGTCCAGCATGGTCAGATCGAACGGCGCGTTCATCACCACGACCGGACGGCCGGCGTGCGCCTGCTCGGCCAGCGCCTGCGCTATCTCGTACATGACCGGCGCCGGCCACCGGCCGTTGAGCCGCAGGTGCTCCTCCGTCAGCCCGTGCACCGCCGTCGCCTCGGCCGGTACCGGCACGCCCGGGTTCACCAGCCAACGGCTCACCCGCGGCCGGATGCCCGGCGCGTCCTGCACGACGACGGCGGCCGACACGATCCGGTCGGTCTCGACGTCCACGCCCGTCGTCTCCGTGTCGAAGGCGGCCAGCGGCCCCTCGAACCAGTTCGTCGTCATAGCCACACAACCCCTCGGTCACCTTCGGCAGTTGACGCACCGTCCGCTGCCCGATTCGGTGATACCCGGGCTGTTTGCGCCGTACGCCGGAAGGAGACAACAGGAGTACGGGTCGTTGCAGTTCAGCGGCCCGCAGCGGGGAATCACTTGTTCTGGAAGGCTGTTGGCCATGGCCATAGCGCAGCCCGAACGGGGCGGGCTGCTGCCCGAGCGCGCGGCTCCCCCTCGCGGCACTCTCGCCACCACCGCCTGCATGGAGACACTGCAGGTCGGCTATCTGCACGCCGTCGCGGCGGCCGCCGGCTGCTCGCTGTCCCAGCCCTTTCCCGACAACGGCATCGACTGGCACGTCAGCCACAGCGCCCCCGGGCACACGGTCGACGACGAGGTCACCATCAAGGTGCAGCTCAAGGCCACGTACCAGATCCCGCCCAACCCGCCGGGCCGTACCTTCTCCTTCACGCTCGACAACGACCACCTGGCGAAGCTCGCCCGCACCCCCGTGTCGGTGCACAAGATCCTCGTGGTGATGCTGGTGCCGCGCGCCCAGGACGACTGGCTGCGCGCCGGCCATGACCGGCTCGACCTGAGGCACTGCTGCTACTGGACCAACCTCGCCGGACAGCCGATCACCGGCCGCCGCCGCACCACCGTGCGCATACCGACCTCACGCATCTTCGACGACCGGGCCCTGTGCGAGATCATGACGCGGGTCGGGACGGGAGGGAAACCGTGACGCACCGCCCGACCGAGGAACCCCTGAGGCCCGTGCGGCCCCACCCCGTCGACCCGGCCGGCCCCTCACCCGAGCCCGCCGATGTCGACCCGGCCGTCCTGAGCGCCCTGCTGCGCCGGCACGGCTGGCAGCGGCGTGGCGGCGCCCCCGGACGCTACGGCCGCTGGACCCCGCCCGGCCCCGGCAGCGGCGGCACCAGCCTCCTGGTACCGGAGACCCGCGCCTTCCCCGACAGCGACGACCTGCTCGGCGAGGCCCTGCTCGCCCTGTCCCGCAGCGGCTCGCCCTCCGCCCGCGAGGTCCTCGTCTCCCTCGCCGTGCCCAGCGACGAGATCCGCTGGTGGCACGACGTCCCCGCCGGACCCGCCGGAGCGGCCTCCTGGACCGTCGAGGACCGGCTGCGCGGAGCCGCCCGCCGGATGCTGCTCGCCGCGGCGCTCGCCACCCGGGCCCGGGCCGGCTACCACGGCGCCCGCCACCGCCGCTCCGCCGCCGCGGCCCTGCGGAACGTGCTGGTCGGCTCCGCCACCGACGGCCACCTCACGGCCTTCGTGCCCGTCGTGGGCGGGCGCCCCCTGGCCGTACGCCTCCACCAGGCCCTCTTCGCCGCCCGCGAGGCCGTCGACTACCAGCGGGCCACCGGCGGCATGGACGCCTTCGACGCCGCCGTCGAGGCAGGAGTGAGCCATGAGCTCACCGAGGCGCTCGTCGCCCTGGTGCGGGGCACGGAGGGCGCCCGGATCGCCGTCGAGTGGGCCCCGGCGGCCGGGGTGCCCGAGGGCTGCGCGTCCTCCGCCGAGCCCGTCGAGTTCTCACCCGGCGACCTGGCCGTGCTGCGCGAGGCGGGCGCCCGCTACCTGCGTGAGGAACCCGCCGTCCCGGTGCGGATCACGGGAGCGGTGGTACGGCTGCGCAGGTCAGGGCCGCGCGGCTACGGCACCGTACGGCTGCGCGTGCTGGCCGGGGCCGACGTGCCGAACGTCCGGATCACCCTCGACGAGGAGGCCTACCGGATCGCCGGGCACGCCCACCTCGTCGGACTCCCGGTGCGGGTGCAGGGGCATCTGGAGAGCCGGGGCGGATTCCGCCGCCTCACCGGCGCGCACGGGGTCGTCCCCGTACAGCTCGACGAGGCCGAGCGGGACCGGCTGATGAAGGCGCTGGAGGAGAACGCCGGGGTGGCGGCCTTCTTCGAGGAGGCCTGCGGAGGGGACTGCGAGGACTGATTTCGCGAAGGGCGGCCCCGGGTCGGTACGATCCTTACTCGTGCGCGCGCTCCGGTATGGCGCCCGCGGCCCCCTTCAGTCAGGAGAGACCGGTGTCAGACGTCCGTGTGATCATCCAGCGCGATTCCGAGCGGGAAGAACGCGTGGTGACGACGGGCACTACGGCCGCCGAGCTCTTCGCCGGCGAGCGCTCGATCATCGCCGCGCGTGTGTCCGGCGAGCTCAGGGACCTGTCGTACGCCCTGTCCGAGGGCGACGAGGTCGAGGGCGTCGAGATCTCCTCCGAGGACGGCCTGAACATCCTGCGCCACTCCACCGCGCACGTCATGGCGCAGGCCGTGCAGGAGCTCCACCCCGAGGCCAAGCTCGGCATCGGCCCGCCCGTCAAGGACGGCTTCTACTACGACTTCGACGTCGAGAAGCCGTTCACGCCCGAGGATCTCAAGGCCATCGAGAAGAAGATGCAGGAGATCCAGAAGCGGGGGCAGCGCTTCTCCCGCCGCGTGGTGACCGACGAGGCCGCCCGCGAGGAGCTGGCCGACGAGCCCTACAAGCTGGAGCTGATCGGCCTCAAGGGCTCCGCCTCCTCCGACGACGGCGCGGACGTCGAGGTCGGCGCCGGCGAGCTGACGATCTACGACAACCTGGACGCCAAGACCGGCGACCTGTGCTGGAAGGACCTCTGCCGGGGCCCCCACCTGCCGTCGACCCGCGCCATCCCGGCGTTCAAGCTGATGCGCAACGCGGCCGCCTATTGGCGCGGCAGCGAGAAGAACCCCATGCTCCAGCGCATCTACGGCACCGCCTGGCCCACCAAGGACGAGCTGAAGGCGCACCTGGAGTTCCTCGCCGAGGCCGAGAAGCGCGACCACCGCAAGCTCGGCAGCGAGCTCGACCTGTTCTCCGTCCCGGAGCAGATCGGCTCGGGTCTCGCCGTCTTCCACCCCAAGGGCGGCATCATCCGCCGGGTCATGGAGGACTACTCGCGGCGCCGCCACGAGGAAGAGGGCTACGAGTTCGTCTACACCCCGCACGCCACCAAGGGGAAGCTCTTCGAGACCTCGGGCCACCTGGACTGGTACGCCGACGGCATGTACCCGCCCATGCAGCTCGACGAGGGCGTGGACTACTACCTCAAGCCCATGAACTGCCCGATGCACAACCTGATCTTCGACGCACGCGGGCGTTCCTACCGTGAACTGCCGCTGCGCCTCTTCGAGTTCGGGACGGTGTACCGGTACGAGAAGTCGGGTGTCGTGCACGGCCTGACCCGGGCCCGCGGCTTCACCCAGGACGACGCGCACATCTACTGCACCCGTGAGCAGATGTCGGAGGAGCTCGACAAGACGCTCACCTTCGTCCTCGGCCTGCTGCGCGACTACGGCCTGACCGACTTCTACCTGGAGCTGTCCACCAAGGACCCGGAGAAGTTCGTCGGCTCGGACGAGGCCTGGGAGGAGGCCACGGAGACGCTGCGCCAGGTCGCCGAGAAGCAGGGCCTGCCCCTCGTGCCCGACCCGGGCGGCGCGGCCTTCTACGGCCCGAAGATCTCCGTCCAGACCAAGGACGCCATCGGCCGCACCTGGCAGATGTCGACGATCCAGCTCGACTTCAACCTGCCGGAGCGCTTCGACCTGGAGTACACGGGTCCCGACGGCTCCAAGCAGCGTCCCGTCATGATCCACCGTGCGCTGTTCGGCTCGATCGAGCGGTTCTTCGCGGTGCTCCTGGAGCACTACGCGGGTGCCTTCCCGGCGTGGCTGGCCCCGGTCCAGGCCGTCGGCATCCCGATCGGTGACGCGCACGTCGAGTACCTGGAGAAGTTCGCGGCCGCTGCCAAGCGGAAGGGCCTGCGCGTCGAGGTCGACTCCTCCTCCGACCGCATGCAGAAGAAGATCCGCAACGCCCAGAAGCAGAAGGTGCCCTTCATGGTCATCGCGGGCGACGAGGACATGTCCCACGAGTCCGTGTCCTTCCGCTACCGCGACGGCTCGCAGGAGAACGGCATCCCCTTCGACGAGGCCATCGCGAAGATCCAGAAGATCGTCGAGGAGCGCGCGCAGGTCTGATCGCACGGCGCAAAGGCCCCCGGGGAGACCCGGGGGCCTTTGCCGTCCCCCCAGCTCGACGCCATATGCTGCACTGCATGACGAGTGAGCCGGAGCAGCAGCTGGGAGTAGGGACGCAGGACGCGTTCCAGCGTCTGTGGACGCCCCATCGGATGGCCTACATCCAGGGCGAGAACAAGCCCACCGGCCCGGGCGCCGGCGACGGCTGCCCCTTCTGCTCGATCCCGGCCAAGTCCGACGAGGACGGCCTCGTCGTCCGGCGCGGCGAGCAGGTCTACGCGGTGCTCAACCTCTACCCGTACAACGGCGGGCACCTGATGACCGTGCCCTACCGGCACGTCGCCGACTACACCGACCTCACGGCGGGGGAGACCGCCGAGCTCGGCGAACTCACCAAGCAGGCCATGACGGCTCTGCGCACCGCCTCCGGAGCGCACGGCTTCAACATCGGCATGAATCAGGGCACGGTCGCCGGCGCGGGCATCGCCGCGCACCTGCACCAGCACATCGTGCCGCGCTGGGGCGGGGACACGAACTTCATGCCGGTCGTGGGGCACACGCGGATCCTGCCGCAGCTGCTGGCGGACACGCGGAAGATGCTGGCGGAGTCCTGGCCGACCGTCTGACCCCGGCAGGGGTGGACTTCCCAGCCCGTCCGGCGCTTGAGGACGAGGCCGTTCAGGTCGATGGGGGTGCGGGGGCGCAGCCCCCGGGAACACCGGCCCCCACCGGCCCGCGGACGATCGGCTCGACCGCCGGAGGCCTACGCGTCGTAGACGTCGGCCTTCTTCGGCGCCGCGTCCTGAACCGCCCCGCTGAGCGCCGCCGACCTGGAGCCGAACTTCTCCACGTCCACCCCGTTCTCCCGCAGTACCTTCAGCGCCGCCGCATGCACCACCCTCAGCACCGGCGTCGCCGCCCGCAGCGCGTCGTCGGCCATGAACCGGTGCCGCCACGGCTGATCGGCCCACGCGTGCCGCAGACCGAACGGCTCGGGCAGCGTCAGGCTGCCGCCGAGCCACTTCAGCAGCGGCGGGTACCAGGTCAGCGGGGCGCGCGCGGCCAGCCGCACCACCTCGTCGGCGTCGATCAGCGGGAGCTTCACGGTGCGGGTCTCCCAGAACCGGAAGGCCTTCTGCACCGCCTTCTCCTTGGCCGCCGGCTTCTCGTTGAACAGGGGGTTCACCGGCCCCAGCGCGTGCCCGGTGACCTCGATGCGCAGCGTGTCGTGCAGCACGGTCACCGTGATCAGCATCGTGATCACCAGATGCCCGTCCCACAGGGTCCACTGCACGCCCAGGTAGTGCCGGTCGCCGCTGCCGAACTGCTGCTTGTTGCAGATGTCCTGGACGGCGTGCGTCCGGACCGTGTACGCGTCGACGTCCGTGCCGCTCGGCCGGGACACCTCCGTCGCCTTCTCGCCGATCGGCGAGACGATCCAGTGCGTGATGGACGGCTTGGGGAAGCCGCCGGTGTTGATCGACGTGCGCTCCAGCATGCCGAGACCGCCCTGGATCGCCACGATGACGTCCCAGCTGCGGAACGGGTGGAACTCCTTGCCCGGCTCGGCGGAGACCAGCTCCTCGGCCAGCTGCCAGCTGCCCCAGCGCGTACCCATGCCGAGTATGCCCTTGGGGCCGGCGTAGAAGACCGAGTTGGACCGCTGCTCGGCGGCGAGGCGGGCCAGCTCCTTGCGGACCTGCTCGGCCGCGTCACCGGGATTGCCGGGGACGGCCTCGGGGATCTTGGCGCCCACGCCACCGCCCGACAGCATGCTCGCCCAGCGCTCCCGCAGGTCGCGGGCGGTCCGCTCGCAGATCTGCTTGGCCCAGAACCAGCCGACGACCGGCATGATCACCGCCGCGCGTCCGTACAGGGCCCAGAATCCGGTGAACGGCATGCGGATCAGGAACAGCACGGCCAGCGCGCCCACGGCGACCAGCAGCGTCGTGGCGAGGGCGCCGGCCCGCTTGTCCTCGCGCTTGGCCATGGTGGTGCGCAGCGTGAACACCAGCAGCCACACGAGGAAGCCGGGCAGGAAAAGCACCCCGCAGATCACCGTGATCGCCGAGAGCCAGTTGTCGCGGTCGCGGCGGATGCGGTGGGCCGCCAGGCAGTGCTCCACGACGACCTGGGGCTCGATGCCGAAGGACTGGATCACCGGCTTGCGCCCGGCCCCCAGCATCCGGTCGATCACCGCGCGGGAGAACGCCTCGCCGAACCGGGGGCGGAAGATCTTCGCCCAGGGGCGCGGGGGAGTCACCTTGGACTGGTGCCACTCGTTGTCGGCGGCCAGGATCTTGGTGACCTCGTCGTCCCGGTACGCCGCCGCGGCCAGCGCGTAGGTCGCCGCCGTCTGGCCGCTCGCACCCGCCAGGGGCACCTGGGCCCCAGGGCTGAAGTCGAATCCGTCCGTCACTGCCGCCCCCATCGCTGCCGCATCCGCATCTGCGGCCTTCCCGACTTCCGCGCTCCGCACACCTGTTGATCAGGTCATCAGCGTATCCGTCCGGACCGGCAGACGGGGGCGGGTGGCCTGTCAAGCCGCCCGCCCCCGCGGAGGGGAGCCGTCAGGAGGGCACTTGGAGGCGCCCGGCGCCAACTACGAGGCCTTGCGCTCCTCTTCACGCACCCGGTCCGCGACCTGCTGCGGCATCGGCTCGTGGCGCGCGTACCGGCGGCTGAACCCCGCCGTGCCGTGCGCCATCGACCGCAGGTCGATCGCGTACCGGCCGATCTCGATCTCGGGCACCTCGGCCCGGATCAGGGTGCGCCCGCCCGGTGTCTGCTCGGTGCCCAGCACCCGGCCGCGCCGTCCCGACAGGTCACTCATCACGGCGCCCACGAAATCGTCGCCGACCAGCACCGACACCTCGGCCACCGGCTCCAGCAGATGGATCCTCGCGTCGGCCGCGGCCTCCCGCAGCGCCAGGGCGCCGGCCGTCTGGAAGGCGGCGTCGGAGGAGTCCACCGAGTGCGCCTTGCCGTCCAGGAGGGTCACCCGTACGTCGATGAGCGGATACCCGGCCGCCACCCCCTTGGCCGCCTGGGCCCGTACGCCCTTCTCCACCGATGGGATGAACTGCCGGGGCACCGCACCGCCCACGACCTTGTCGACGAACTCGATGCCGGACCCGCCGGGCAGCGGCTCGACCTCGATCTCACAGATCGCGAACTGCCCGTGCCCGCCGGACTGCTTGACGTGCCTGCCCCGGCCGGCCGACTTGTCCGCGAACGTCTCGCGCAGGGACACCCGGTGGGGGACGACGTCGACCTGGACGCCGTAGCGGCTGCGCAGCCGCTCCAGGGCGACGTCGGCGTGCGCCTCGCCCAGACACCACAGGACCACCTGGTGGGTGTCCTGGTTCTGCTCCAGCCGCATCGTCGGGTCCTCGGCCACGAGCCGGGCCAGGCCCTGGGACAGCTTGTCCTCGTCCGGTTTGCTGTGCGCCTGGATGGCCAGCGGCAGCAGCGGGTCGGGCATCTGCCACGGCTCCATGAGCAGCGGGTCGTCCTTGGCGGACAGGGTGTCCCCGGTCTCGGCGCGGCTCAGCTTCGCCACGCAGGCCAGATCGCCCGCGATGACGTGCGACACCGGGCGCTGCTGCTTGCCGAACGGCGTGGACAGGGCGCCGATCCGCTCGTCGACGTCGTGGTCCTCGTGCCCGCGGTCGGCCAGCCCGTGCCCGGAGACGTGGACCGTCTGGTCGGCGCGCAGGGTGCCGGAGAACAGCCGGATCAGCGACAGCCGGCCCACGTAAGGGTCCGAGGAGGTCTTCACGACCTCCGCGACCAGCGGGGCGTCCGGGTCACAGGGCTTGAGTTCGCGCGGCTTGCCGTCGATCGTCGTCACGCGCACCGTCTCGTGCTCCAGCGGTGTCGGGAAGCCCCGCGTGACCAGCTCCAGCAGTTCCACGGTGCCGAGCCCCTGCCGGGCGCCCTCACCCGCCGGGGCGGCGGCCAGGACGGGGAAGAAGACCCCGCGCGCGACGGCCCGCTCCAGGTCCTCGATGAGCGTCTTGACGTCGACCGGCTCCCCGCCGAGGTAGCGGTCCATGAGGGTCTCGTCCTCGCTCTCCGCGATGATCCCCTCGATGAGCCGGTTGCGGGCCTCCTCGATCAGCGGCAGCTGGTCCTCGCCCGGCTCGGACTCCTTGCGCTCGCCGGTCGAGTAGTCGAACAGCTTCTGCGACAGCAGCCCGATCAGCCCGGTCACGGGTGCGTGCCCGTCGGCCGCCTGGGGGCCGTGCAGCGGCAGGTAGAGCGGCAGGACCGCGTCGGGGTCGTCCGCGCCGAAGGCCTCGGCGCAGCTGCGGGTCATCTCCTCGAAGTCGGAACGCGCCGACTCCAGGTGCGTGACGACGATGGCCCGGGGCATGCCCACGGCCGCGCACTCCTCCCACACCATGCGGGTCGAGCCGTCCACGCCGTCCGAGGCCGAGACGACGAAGAGGGCCGCGTCCGCCGCGCGCAGACCGGCCCTGAGTTCACCGACGAAGTCGGCGTATCCGGGGGTGTCGAGGAGGTTGACCTTGATGCCGTCCCACTCGACGGGCACCAGGGAGAGCTGGACCGAGCGCTGCTGCCGGTGCTCGATGTCGTCGTAGTCGGAGAGGGTGCCGCCGTCCTCGACGCGGCCCGCCCGGTTCACCGCCCCCGCCGTGAGTGCGAGGGCTTCGACCAACGTGGTCTTGCCCGATCCGGAGTGGCCGACCAGCACCACATTCCGTACGGACTGAGGGTGGTCGGCCGCTTGTGCCCTGCCGGCGGCCCCAGGGTGTGTATGTGCCTTGTCGCCCATGATCCTGCCTCCCGTGCACGGTGAGGTCACTGTGGGCGCGGACACGCGGAGTCCGCGTGCGTGGCGGCTCCGGCGTCGCCCGCGGTCATTCGACCTTCCCACTCCCGTCACGGTGCGTCCATACGAACGACGTGATCCCACCGCCCACCAGCGGCTCGCGGGTTCCCCCGAAAGGGGTCAGGGTGCCCGCACCTCGCCCACGCGCGCGCGTGACTACGATGGGCCAGCCGGTGGCCAGCAGGGGCCAGACGGCGACACCGACCCTCGGGAAGGCCATGCTGAACAAGTACGCGCGTGCATTCTTCACGCGTGTCCTCACACCGTTCGCCGCGTTTCTGATCCGGCGGGGCGTCAGCCCCGACACCGTCACGCTCATCGGCACCGCCGGTGTGGTGGCGGGCGCGCTGGTCTTCTACCCCATGGGCGAGTTCTTCTGGGGCACGGTCGTGATCACGCTCTTCGTGTTCTCCGACCTCGTCGACGGCAACATGGCCCGTCAGCTCGGCCGCTCCAGCCGCTGGGGCGCCTTCCTGGACTCCACGCTCGACCGGGTCGCCGACGGCGCGATCTTCGGCGGCTTCATCCTGTGGTACGCCGGTGGCGGCGACGACCTCGTCCTGTGCGCCGTCTCGATCTTCTGCCTGGCCAGCGGCCAGGTGGTGTCGTACACCAAGGCCCGGGGCGAGTCGATCGGCCTGCCGGTGGCGGTCAACGGGCTCGTCGAGCGGGCCGAGCGGCTGGTGATCTCCCTGGTCGCGGCCGGTTTCGCGGGCCTGCACAAGTTCGGCGTGCCCGGCATCCAGTACCTGCTGCCCGTCGCCCTGTGGATCGTCGCCGTCGGCAGCCTCGTCACGCTGATTCAGCGGGTCGTCACGGTGCGCCGGGAGTCCGCGGAGGCCGAGGCGGCCGCGCGGGACGAGCAGGACGACCAGGACGAGCAGCACAACGCCTCCCACGGGAGCGAGGCGGCCACGTGAGCGCACAGGACCGGCTGACGGACGCGCTGTACGGCCTCGGCTGGGGCACGGTCAAGAAGCTCCCCGAGCCGGCCGCCGTACGCCTCGGCCGGACCATCGCCGACCTGGCCTGGAAGCAGCGCGGCAAGGGCGTCCAGCGCCTGGAGAGCAACTACGCGCGCGTGGTGCCGGACGCGAGCCCCGAGCGCCTGGCCGAGCTGTCCCGTGCGGGCATGCGCTCCTACCTGCGCTACTGGATGGAGTCCTTCCGTCTCCCGGCGTGGGGCGAGGAGCGGATCAAGGGCGGCTTCGACCCCAAGGACCTGCATCACCTGACCGAGGGCCTGGCCGCCGGCAAGGGGGTCATACTCGCTCTGCCGCACCTCGCCAACTGGGACCTCGCCGGAGCCTGGGTCACCACGAAGCTCGGCATCCCCTTCACCACGGTCGCCGAGCGGCTGAAGCCCGAGACGCTCTACGACCGGTTCGTCGCCTACCGCGAGGGCCTCGGCATGGAGGTCCTGCCGCACAGCGGCGGCACCGCCTTCGGCACCCTGGCCCGGCGGCTGCGCGACGGCGGCCTGGTCTGCCTGGTCGCCGACCGCGACCTGTCCGCCTCCGGCGTCGAGGTCGACTTCTTCGGCGACACGGCCCGCATGCCGGCGGGGCCTGCCCTGCTCGCCCAGCAGACGGGCGCCCTGCTGCTGCCCGTCACGCTCTGGTACGACGACTCACCCGTGATGCGCGGCCGCGTCCACCCGCCGGTCGAGGTGCCCCAGTCGGGCACGCGCGCCGAGAAGACGTCCGTCATGACCCAGGCGCTGGCCGACGCCTTCGCCACCGGCATCGCCGACCATCCGGAGGACTGGCACATGCTCCAGCGCCTGTGGCTCGCGGACCTCGACCCCGGCAAGGGGCGCCCGTGAGAATCGGCATCGTCTGCCCGTACTCCTGGGACGTGCCGGGCGGCGTCCAGTTCCACATCCGGGACCTCGCCGAGTACTTCATCCGCCTCGGCCACGAGGTGTCCGTGCTCGCCCCCGCCGACGACGACACCCCGCTGCCGCCGTACGTCGTCTCGGCCGGACGGGCGGTACCGGTGCCCTACAACGGGTCGGTGGCCCGGCTGAACTTCGGCTTCCTGAGCGCCGCCCGGGTGCGCCGCTGGCTGCACGACGGCGCGTTCGACGTCATCCACATCCACGAGCCGACCTCGCCCTCCCTGGGCCTGCTGACCTGCTGGGCCGCGCAGGGGCCGATCGTGGCCACGTTCCACACGTCCAACCCGCGCTCCCGCGCGATGATCGCCGCGTACTCCATCCTCCAGGCCGCCCTGGAGAAGATCAGCGCCCGGATCGCGGTGAGCGAGTACGCCCGCCGCACGCTGGTGGAGCACCTCGGCGGCGACGCGGTCGTGATCCCGAACGGCGTCGACGTCGGCTTCTTCGCGGAGGCCGAGCCCAAGGCGGAGTGGCAGGGCGACACGATCGGCTTCATAGGGCGCATCGACGAACCCCGCAAGGGACTCCCGGTGCTGATGAAGGCCCTGCCGAAGATCCTCGCCGCGCGCCCGCAGACCCGGCTGCTGGTCGCCGGGCGCGGTGACGAGGAGGAGGCGGTGGAGTCCCTGCCGGCCGACCTGCGCTCCCGCATCGAGTTCCTCGGCATGGTCAGCGACGAGGACAAGGCCCGCTTCCTGCGCAGCGTCGACCTGTACGTCGCGCCCAACACCGGAGGCGAGAGCTTCGGCATCATCCTCGTCGAGGCCATGTCCGCCGGAGCCCCCGTCCTCGCCTCCGACCTGGACGCCTTCGCCCAGGTCCTGGACCGGGGGGCGGCCGGCGAGCTGTTCCCCAACGAGGACGCCGGCGCCCTGGCCGACGCGGCCGTACGGCTCCTGGCCGACCCGGAGCGGCGGGCGGAGCTGCGCGAGCGGGGGAGCGCCCACGTGCGGCGCTTCGACTGGTCGACCGTCGGCGCGGACATCCTGTCCGTCTACGAGACGGTGACGGCCGGCGCGGCGGCGGTCGCCGAGGACGAGCGGACGACCGGGCTGTGGGGGCGGCTGGGGTTCGCCCGGGACTGAGGGCTGGGGCGACGGCTTGTTCGGGCTGGGGTCGTCGGGTGGCCTGGGCTGGTCGGTTGTAGGGGCTGGGCAGGCGGGCCGTCCGTTGTGGCCGGTGTTGCGGGCTGGGCCGGTGCCGCGTGTGCCCGTCCGGGACAGCGCCGTGCCGACGGGCGTCTGGAGCGGCCGGTTCCGCGGCCTGGGGCGGCGGGTCGTCCGGGCTGGTAGGTTCCGCGGTCGGGGGCGGTGGGTCGTTCGGGCTGGTCGGTTCCGCGGTCGGGGGCGGTGGGTCGTCCGGGCTGGTCGGTTCCGCGGTCTGGGGCGGCGGGCCGTCCGGGCTGGTCGGTGGTGCGGTCTGGAGCGGCGGGTCGCCCGGCCTGGCCGGTTCCGCGTCTGGGATGGGCGGGCCCGGGCTGGCCGATGGTGCGGGCTGGGCCGACAGGTCACCACCCCGGATCGGCCGGATCCGTGCGGGCTGGGCCGGCAGGTCACTACCCCGGATCGGCCGGATCCGTGCGGGCTGGGCCGGCAGGCCACCACCCCGGATCGGCCGGATCCGGGACTGCGCCCGGGACCGACGGGAAGCGCCCGCGTCCGAGGATCGGACGGCGGGCCACCCGAACCCGGCCGGGGCCGGAGGTCGGGCCGCCCAGTCGCCCGCCGCAGCGGCCGGCCAAGCGCAGGGCGGGGTGAACGGGGTTGCCGCGCGGGCCGCTAGCCTTGCCGCCCGTGACCACCACTCTCATCTGGATCGCCGTCGCCCTGGTCGCGATCGGGCTCTACCTGAGCTGGACCGCCGGCCGGCTCGACCGTCTCCACGCCCGGATCGACGCCGCCCGGGCCGCCCTGGACGCGCAGCTGCTGCGCCGGGCCTCGGTGGCGCAGGAACTGGCGACCTCCGGGGTCCTGGACCCGGCCGCCTCCATCGTGCTGTACGAGGCCGCGCACGCCGCCCGGCAGGCCGAGCAGGAGCAGCGGGAGATCGCCGAGAGCGAACTGAGCCAGGCGCTGCGGGCCGTCTTCGGGGAGGCCCCGCAGGTGGAGGCGGTGCGGGAGGCGCCCGGGGGAGAGGAAGCGGCCCGGGAACTCACTGAGGCCGTCCGCAGGGTGCCGATGGCCCGCCGGTTCCACAACGACGCCGTACGGGCGGCCCGGGCCCTGCGCCGGCACCGCAAGGTGCGCTGGTTCCGCCTGGCCGGTCACGCGCCGTTCCCGATGGCCTTCGAAATGGACGACGAGCCCCCGGCTGCCCTGGTGGACCGGGCTGCCTGACCCCGTTCACCCGCCGTTTTCCGGCCGTCCGTCGCAAAAGGATCCACGGCGTTCCCATTGGCCCTTGCTGTGGCCTGGTTCTCTCACGTTTCCTCAGTGCTGCAGAAACCCTCTTTCCCATCAGCGAGGTCACCCGTGTCCATCTCCGAAAACCAGGCTCCCGAGACCGGCACCGCCCGAGTGAAGCGCGGCATGGCCGAGCAGCTCAAGGGCGGCGTGATCATGGACGTCGTCACGCCGGAGCAGGCCAAGATCGCCGAGGACGCGGGCGCCGTGGCCGTCATGGCCCTGGAGCGGGTCCCCGCCGACATCCGCAAGGACGGCGGCGTCGCCCGCATGTCGGACCCGGACATGATCGAGGGCATCATCGACGCCGTCTCGATCCCGGTGATGGCCAAGTCCCGCATCGGCCACTTCGTCGAGGCCCAGGTCCTTCAGTCCCTCGGCGTCGACTACATCGACGAGTCCGAGGTCCTCACCCCGGCCGACGAGGTCAACCACAGCGACAAGTTCGCCTTCACCACCCCCTTCGTCTGCGGCGCGACCAACCTGGGCGAGGCCCTGCGCCGCATCGCCGAGGGCGCCGCGATGATCCGCTCCAAGGGCGAGGCCGGCACCGGCAACGTCGTCGAGGCCGTCCGCCACCTGCGTCAGATCAAGAACGAGATCGCCCGCCTGCGCGGCTACGACAACAACGAGCTCTACGCCGCCGCCAAGGAGCTGCGCGCCCCCTACGAGCTGGTCAAGGAAGTCTCCGAGCTCGGCAAGCTCCCCGTGGTGCTGTTCTCCGCCGGCGGTGTCGCCACCCCGGCCGACGCGGCCCTGATGCGCCAGCTCGGCGCCGAGGGCGTCTTCGTCGGCTCCGGCATCTTCAAGTCCGGCGACCCGGCCAAGCGCGCCGCAGCCATCGTGAAGGCCACCACCTTCTACGACGACCCGAAGATCATCGCCGACGCCTCCCGCAACCTCGGCGAGGCCATGGTCGGCATCAACTGCGACACCCTCCCCGAGGCCGAGCGCTACGCCAACCGCGGCTGGTAAGGCACACGAATCCATGAGCGACACCCCCGTCATAGGCGTCCTGGCCCTCCAGGGCGACGTACGGGAGCACCTCGTCGCCCTGGCCGCGGCCGATGCCGTGGCCAGGCCGGTGCGGCGCCCCGAAGAACTCGCCGAGGTCGACGGTCTCGTCATCCCCGGCGGCGAGTCCACCACCATCTCCAAGCTGGCCGTCCTGTTCGGCCTGATGGAGCCCCTCCGCGCGCGTGTGCGGGACGGCATGCCCGTCTACGGCACCTGCGCGGGCATGATCATGCTCGCCGACAAGATCCTCGACCCGCGCTCGGGCCAGGAGACCATCGGCGGCATCGACATGATCGTGCGCCGCAACGCCTTCGGCCGGCAGAACGAGTCCTTCGAGGCCGCCGTCGGCATCCGGGGCATCGAGGGCGACCCCGTGGAGGGCGTCTTCATCCGCGCCCCCTGGGTGGAGTCGGTCGGCGCCGCGGCCGAGGTGCTCGCCGAGCACGAAGGCCACATCGTCGCGGTCCGTCAGGGCACCGCGCTGGCCACGTCGTTCCATCCGGAACTGACCGGCGACCACCGCGTCCACGCGCTGTTCGTCGACATGGTGCGGGCGAACCGGGCAGCCGAGTCCTTGTAGGATTCCTGCGTTCGTTGCTGAGACGGTTTACGCGAAGGAGACAGGCAGATGTCCGGCCACTCTAAATGGGCTACGACGAAGCACAAGAAGGCCGTGATCGATGCCAAGCGCGGCAAGCTCTTCGCGAAGCTGATCAAGAACATCGAGGTCGCGGCCCGCATGGGCGGCGTCGACATCGAGGGCAACCCGACCCTCTACGACGCCATCCAGAAGGCCAAGAAGCAGTCGGTCCCGAACAAGAACATCGACTCCGCGGTCAAGCGCGGTGGCGGTCTCGAGGCCGGCGGCGCCGACTACGAGACGATCATGTACGAGGGCTACGGCCCGAACGGCGTGGCCGTGCTCATCGAGTGCCTCACCGACAACCGCAACCGCGCCGCCTCCGAGGTCCGCGTCGCCATGACCCGCAACGGCGGCTCCATGGCCGACCCGGGCTCGGTGTCGTACCTGTTCAACCGCAAGGGCGTCGTGATCGTCCCCAAGGGCGAGCTGTCCGAGGACGACGTGCTGGCCGCCGTGCTCGACGCGGGCGCCGAGGAGGTCAACGACCTCGGCGAGAGCTTCGAGGTCCTCAGCGAGGCCACCGACCTGGTCGCGGTCCGCACCGCCCTCCAGGACGCCGGCATCGACTACGACTCCGCCGACGCCAACTTCGTCCCGACCATGCAGGTCGAGCTGGACGAGGAGGGCGCCAAGAAGATCTTCAAGCTGATCGACGCGCTGGAGGACAGCGACGACGTGCAGAACGTCTTCGCCAACTTCGACGTCAGCGACGAGGTCATGGAGAAGGTCGACGCGTAACGCCGGGCTCCACCGAGTCAACGGGCCGACGGGACACACCCCGTCGGCCCGTCGCGTTGTCGGTGGCACCCGATAGCCTGCACAAACAGGTGAGCGAAAGGGAGGGCGCGTGCGCGTACTGGGGGTGGACCCGGGACTGACCCGGTGTGGTGTCGGCGTCGTCGAGGGCGTCGCCGGACGGCCGCTCACGATGATCGGCGTCGGCGTCGTGCGCACGCCCGCGGACGCCGAGCTCGGTCACCGCCTCGTCGCCGTCGAGCAGGGCATCGAGCAGTGGCTCGACGAGCACCGGCCCGAATGCGTCGCCGTCGAGCGCGTGTTCAGCCAGCACAACGTCCGTACGGTGATGGGCACCGCGCAGGCCAGCGCCGTCGCCATGCTCTGTGCCGCCCGCCGCGGCATCCCCGTGGCGCTGCACACCCCGAGCGAGGTCAAGGCCGCCGTCACCGGCAGCGGCCGCGCCGACAAGGCACAGGTGGGCGCCATGGTCACCCGCCTCCTCCGGCTCAGCGCCCCGCCCAAGCCCGCCGACGCGGCCGACGCCCTCGCCCTCGCCATCTGCCACATCTGGCGCGCCCCCGCGCAGAACCGACTCCAGCAGGCCGTCGCCCTGCACACCGCCAAAGCACCGAAAGGCCGGACGGCATGATCGCCTTCGTCAGCGGCACAGTGGCCGCACTCGCTCCGGACGCCGCGGTCGTCGAGGTCGGCGGCGTCGGCATGGCCGTCCAGTGCACGCCGAACACACTGTCCACGCTCCGCATGGGCCGGCCGGCCAAGCTGCACACCTCCCTGGTCGTCCGTGAGGACTCCCTGACCCTCTACGGCTTCGCGGACGACGACGAGCGGCAGGTCTTCGAGCTGCTTCAGACCGCGAGCGGCGTGGGGCCGAGACTCGCCCAGGCCATGCTCGCCGTGCACAGCCCCGACGCGCTGCGCCGGGCGGTGTCCACCGCCGA
The DNA here is from genome assembly GCF_040637495.1 of Streptomyces sp. NPDC029044. Lineage (NCBI taxonomy): Bacteria > Bacillati > Actinomycetota > Actinomycetes > Kitasatosporales > Streptomycetaceae > Streptomyces > Streptomyces sp. NPDC029044. The sequence goes on along the minus strand of NZ_JBEZWN010000007.1, from coordinate 47,442 downwards.
CGAGAAGGCCCTCACCGCCGTCCCCGGCATCGGCAAGAAGGGCGCGCAGAAACTGCTCCTGGAGCTGAAGGACCGGCTCGGCGCGCCCGTCGGCGCCCCGGCCGTCGGCGCCCCGGCCGGCAGCGGCTGGCGTGACCAGCTGCACGCGGCCCTGATCGGCCTCGGGTACGCGACCCGGGAGGCCGACGAGGCCGTGACGGCCGTGGCCCCGCAGGCCGAGGCCGCCGACGGCACGCCCCAGGTCGGCCAGCTGCTGAAGGCGGCCCTCCAGACCCTGAACCGCGCCCGCTGACCCCCACCCTGAGGCACATCACATGAACTGGGACGACACGACCGACGCCGATGCCGCCGAGCGGCTGGTGGGCTCCGTCGCCGACCGTGAGGACCAGGCCGTCGAGGCCGCCCTGCGCCCCAAGGACCTGGACGAGTTCATCGGCCAGGAGAAGGTCCGCGAGCAGCTCGACCTCGTCCTGCGCGCCGCACGCGCGCGTGGCGCGACGGCCGACCACGTACTGCTCTCCGGCGCCCCCGGCCTCGGCAAGACCACCCTGTCGATGATCATCGCGGCCGAGATGGGCGCCCCCATCCGCATCACCTCGGGCCCCGCCATCCAGCACGCCGGCGACCTCGCCGCGATCCTCTCCTCCCTCCAGGAGGGCGAGGTCCTCTTCCTCGACGAGATCCACCGCATGTCCCGGCCCGCCGAGGAGATGCTGTACATGGCGATGGAGGACTTCCGCGTCGACGTCATCGTCGGCAAGGGCCCCGGCGCCACGGCCATCCCCCTGGAGCTGCCCCCCTTCACGCTGGTCGGCGCCACCACCCGCGCCGGCCTGCTGCCGCCCCCGCTGCGCGACCGCTTCGGCTTCACCGCTCACATGGAGTTCTACGAGCCGGCCGAACTAGAGGGGGTCATCCACCGCTCGGCCGACCTCCTCGAAGTCGAGATCGAGCCGGAGGGCGCCGCCGAGATCGCCGGACGCTCCCGCGGCACGCCCCGCATCGCCAACCGCCTGCTGCGCCGCGTCCGCGACTACGCGCAGGTCAAGGCCGACGGCCTGATCACCAGGGACATCGCAGCGGCGGCCCTCGCCGTGTACGAGGTGGACGCGCGCGGCCTCGACCGCCTCGACCGGGGTGTGCTGGAAGCCCTCCTCAAGCTGTTCGGCGGCGGTCCGGTCGGCCTGTCCACGCTCGCTGTCGCGGTCGGGGAGGAACGTGAGACCGTGGAGGAGGTCGCCGAACCCTTCCTCGTACGGGAGGGACTGCTGGCCCGCACCCCCCGCGGACGGGTCGCCACGCCCGCCGCATGGGCGCATCTCGGCCTCACCCCGCCACGGTCCCAGACCGCCGGAAACGGACAACAGGACCTGTTCGGGGCGTGACGACGCCGTCACGGCTCCGGGGCGGCGAGGTCAGTGGCCGGAGCAGGAACCCCGGTGCCATGCTGAGCGTTGTTCCATGCGCGCGGACTCGCTTAGACTCCGCCGATGCCGCCTTTGACGGCGGCGTACACACCCCCAACCATCTGGCCGCTCACAGCGCGGTCGTGTGAAGGAAGTACCGACCCGTGAGTCTCCTGACCCTCCTCCCGTTCATCGTGCTCATCGGGGCCATGTTCCTGATGACCCGGTCGGCAAAGAAGAAGCAGCAGCAGGCCGTGGACATGCGGAACCAAATGCAGCCCGGCAGCGGCATCCGCACCATCGGGGGCATGTACGCCACGGTCAAGGAGGTCAACGAGGACACCGTCCTCGTCGACGCCGGTCCCGGCGTCGAACTCCTCTTCGCCAAGAACGCCGTCGGCGCCGTCCTCACCGACGACGAGTACAACCGCATCGTCCACGGCGTCGAGCACGACCTGAAGTCCGACGCCGACATCGTCCCGGACGACGCCTCCTCCCTCACCGGGACCGACGACTCCGCCGCCCCCGCTGACGACAAGGCCGTCGACCTCGGCAAGAAGGACGCAGCCGAGGAGCCGGCCGACGAGGCGGCCGAGGCCAAGCCGGACGCAGAGCCGAAGAAGACCGACGGCGACTCCGAGGCGAAGTAGTCGTGTCCCGGGGTGCGCGGGTCCTGCCCGCGCGCCCCGGGACACGCCCAGCTCGCACGGAGTCCCGACACCATGTCATGGCCGCCCGTCCGCCGATCCGGAGCGAGGTGGCCCGAGAGGGAGTACGAGAAGGTGGCCACACCTAAAAAGGGCAGGAACGCGAGCGCCCAGAGCAAGCCGGGGCGCTCGCTGGCCCTGATCCTGATCGCCATCGCGGCGCTCACCGGTGGGATGTTCGCCTCGGGGCACACGAAGCCCCGTCTCGGCATCGACCTTGCCGGCGGTACGAGCATCACGCTCCGCGCGGTCCCCGAGGCCGGCAACGAGGCGGCGATCAACAAGACCAACATGGACACCGCCGTCTCCATCATGGAGCGCCGTGTCAATGGTCTGGGCGTCTCCGAGTCCGAGGTCCAGACGCAGGGCCGGGAAAACATCATCGTCAACATTCCCAAGGGCACCAACTCGGAGCAGGCCCGCAAGCAGGTCGGCACCACCGCCAAGCTCTACTTCCGTCCGGTCCTCGCCACCGAGATCGCCGGCGGCAAGGGCACGGCCAGCCCCTCTCCGAGCCCCACCGGCAAGCCCTCGGACCAGCCCTCCGGCAAGGCGTCCGACAAGCCCGAGGCCACCGACAAGAACTCCGCCTCGCCGTCCGCCACGCCCACCACCCAGGGCCGCGCGGTCACCGACGCGCTGAAGGCCGACGCCACGCCGTCGGCGAGCGCCTCGGACAAGCCCGGGTCCAGCCCCTCCCCGTCGGGGAGCGGCGGCACCGCCCAGGACGACGCGAACGCGCTCCAGGCGAAGTACGCCAAGCTCGACTGCACCGACGAGAAGACCCGTTCCACCGTGGGTGACGACGCCAAGGCCTCCGACCCGACCCTTGCTTGCGGCAAGAACTCGCAGGGCCAGTGGCAGAAGTACATCCTCGGCCCCGCCGAGGTCGACGGCACGGACGTCGACAAGGCCCAGGCCACTCTGGACACCCAGAGGGGCGCGGGCTGGACGGTCCAGATGGACTTCACCGACGGGGGCGCCAAGAAGTTCGGCGACATCACCGGCAAGCTGGCCCAGAACCAGCCGCCGCAGAACCAGTTCGCGATCGTCCTGGACGGCGACGTGGTCTCCGATCCGTCTGTCAAGGAGGCCCTGACCGGCGGCAACGCCGAGATCTCCGGCAACTTCAACCAGCAGTCCGCCCAGGACCTGTCCAACATGCTGAGCTACGGTGCGCTGCCGCTGACGTTCAAGGTGGACAGCATGACGACCGTGACCGCCGCGCTGGGCGGTGACCAGCTCCAGGCCGGTCTGATCGCCGGCGCGATCGGTCTCGCGCTGGTCGTCATCTACCTGCTGGTGTACTACCGCGGCCTGTCGTTCATCGCGATCCTCTCGCTGCTGGTCTCGGCCGCCCTCACCTACACGCTCATGTCCTTGCTCGGCCCGGCCATCGGCTTCGCGCTGAACCTGCCGGCCGTGTGCGGCGCCATCGTCGCCATCGGCATCACGGCGGACTCGTTCATCGTGTACTTCGAACGCGTCCGTGACGAGATCCGCGAGGGCCGCTCGCTGCGCCCCGCCGTCGAGCGGGCCTGGCCGCGCGCCCGTCGCACCATCCTGGTCTCCGACTTCGTGTCGTTCCTGGCCGCAGCGGTGCTCTTCATCGTCACCGTCGGCAAGGTCCAGGGCTTCGCGTTCACGCTCGGCCTGACCACCCTGCTCGACGTGGTCGTGGTGTTCCTCTTCACCAAGCCGCTGCTGACGCTCATGGCCCGCCGCCCGTTCTTCGCGAACGGCCACAAGTGGTCCGGCCTCGACCCGAAGAGCCTGGGTGCCCAGCCGCCGCTGCGCCGCACCCGCCGTCCCTCCGCCCCCGTCGAGACGAAGGAGGCGTGAGATGTCGAAACTCGGCAACCTCGGCGCCCGGCTGCACCGCGGCGAGATCGGCTACGACTTCGTCAAGAACCGCAAGATCTGGTACGGCCTCTCCATCCTGATCACCATCGTGGCCATCGCCGGTCTGGCGGTCCGCGGCCTGAACATGGGCATCGAGTTCCAGGGCGGCGCGGTCTTCAACACCCCGAAGAACACCAGCGTCTCGGTGTCCCAGGCGGAGCAGTACGCGGAAGAGGCCTCCGGCCACGACGCGATCGTCCAGCAGCTCGGCGACGGCAGCATGCGCATCCAGGTCGCCGGCATCGACACCGGTGCCGCGAACCAGATCAAGAGCACGCTCGCCGACGACCTCAAGATCGACTCGGAGCAGATCAACGCCGAGCTGGTCGGCCCCAGCTGGGGCGAGCAGATCGCGAACAAGGCCTGGCAGGGTCTCGGGATCTTCATGGTCCTCGTGGTGATCTACCTGGCGATCGCCTTCGAGTGGCGTATGGCCGTCGCGGCGTTCGTCGCGCTGATCCACGACATCACCATCACCGTCGGCATCTACGCCCTCGTCGGCTTCGAGGTCACCCCGGGCACGGTGATCGGTCTGCTGACCATCCTCGGCTACTCGCTCTACGACACGGTCGTGGTGTTCGACAGCCTCAAGGAACAGACGAAGGACCTCACCAAACAGACCCGCTGGACCTACAGCGACGTCGCCAACCGCTCGATCAACAGCACGCTGGTCCGCTCCATCAACACCACGGTCGTCGCGCTGCTGCCGGTCGCGGGCCTGCTGTTCATCGGTGGCGGCGTCCTCGGTGCCGGCATGCTGAACGACATCTCGCTGTCGCTGTTCGTCGGTCTGGCCGCCGGTGCGTACTCCTCGATCTTCATCGCCACGCCGCTCGTCGCCGACCTCAAGGAGCGCGAGCCGGCGATGAAGGCCCTGAAGAAGCGCGTCCTGGCCAAGCGGGCCCAGTCCGCCGCCCAGGGAGGCCCCGAGGCCCACGACGAGGAGACGTACGCCGACGAGCCCGAGGACGCCGCACCCGCGGTGGTCGGGCCCCGCAACCAGCCCGCCTCCCGCACCCGCGGCCGCGGCCGCCCCTCGGGGAAGCGCCGATGACCGAGATCAGGGAGCTGCTGCTCCGCCGCATCCGTGACGTGGCCGACTACCCGGAGCCGGGGGTGATGTTCAAGGACATCACCCCGCTCCTGGCGGACCCGGCGGCGTTCACCGCGCTGACCGACGCCCTCGCCGAGATCGCCCAGCGCACAGGCGCCACGAAGGTCGTCGGGCTGGAGGCCCGCGGCTTCATCCTCGGCGCCCCGGTCGCCGTCCGCGCCGGTCTCGGCTTCATCCCCGTGCGCAAGGCGGGCAAGCTCCCCGGAGCCACCCTCGCCCAGGCCTACGACCTGGAGTACGGCTCGGCGGAGATCGAGGTGCACGCCGAGGACCTCAGCGACGGGGACCGCGTCCTGATCGTCGACGACGTCCTCGCCACCGGAGGCACCGCCGAGGCCTCGGTCCAGCTCATCCGCCGGGCCGGCGCCGAGGTCGCCGGCCTCGCCGTCCTCATGGAGCTCGGCTTCCTGAGCGGTCGCGCCCGCCTGGAGCCGGCCCTGAACGGTGCTCCGCTGGAGGCCCTGCTCACGGTCTAGCGACCGCGCGGCGGGCCGGTGGACACCGGCAGGACAGCGCACAGGCGGGCACCGGACGATCCGGTGCCCGCCTCGTGCGTTTCCCGGGTAGACGGTCCTCACATTGGCCTGAAGGCGATCCCGGGGCCCGGGATCGCTACCATGGGGGTCCGGAGCCTGACCGGGGGAACCGGATCGCGCACGAGGAGCCCTCTTGCCAGACGAGGCCCAGCACCTGACCGCCGCCAAGCCCGAGTCCGCCTCGGCAGCCGCGGCCAAGCCCGCGCCGAACGCGCCCCACGCGAAGAACGACACCCGCGGGCCGGTCGAGCACGCCCAGGCGGCGCCGGTCGACAAACCGGCGGAGCAGTCGCGGCCCAAGCCCACCCCGCCGCCCGCGGTACGTCAGGCACCCGGACAGCCGGCCCGCTCCGGCTCCTCCAACCGCGTCCGCGCCCGGCTGGCCCGGCTCGGTGTGCAGCGCGCGAACCCGTACAACCCGGTGCTGGAGCCGTTGCTGCGGATAGTGCGCAGCAACGACCCGAAGATCGAGACGGCCACGCTCCGCCAGATCGAGCGCGCCTACCAGGTCGCCGAGCGCTGGCACCGCGGCCAGAAGCGCAAGAGCGGCGACCCGTACATCACGCACCCCCTCGCCGTCACCACCATCCTCGCCGAGCTGGGCATGGATCCGGCCACGCTGATGGCCGGCCTGCTGCACGACACGGTCGAGGACACCGAGTACGGCCTGGACGACCTGCGCCGCGACTTCGGCGACGTCGTCACCCTGCTCGTCGACGGCGTCACCAAACTGGACAAGGTCAAGTTCGGCGAAGCCGCGCAGGCCGAGACGGTGCGCAAGATGGTCGTCGCCATGGCCAAGGACCCGCGCGTCCTGGTCATCAAGCTCGCCGACCGCCTGCACAACATGCGCACCATGCGCTACCTCAAGCGCGAGAAGCAGGAGAAGAAGGCGCGCGAGACCCTGGAGATCTACGCGCCGCTCGCCCACCGCCTGGGCATGAACACCATCAAGTGGGAGCTGGAGGACCTCGCCTTCGCGATCCTCTACCCCAAGATGTACGACGAGATCGTACGGCTCGTGGCCGAGCGGGCACCGAAGCGGGACGAGTACCTGGCCATCGTCACCGACGAGGTCCAGCAGGACCTGCGCGCGGCCCGCATCAAGGCGACCGTCACCGGCCGCCCGAAGCACTACTACAGCGTCTACCAGAAGATGATCGTCCGCGGCCGGGACTTCGCGGAGATCTACGACCTGGTGGGCATCCGCGTCCTCGTGGACACCGTCCGCGACTGCTACGCGGCCCTCGGCACGGTGCACGCGCGATGGAACCCGGTCCCCGGCCGGTTCAAGGACTACATCGCGATGCCCAAGTTCAACATGTACCAGTCGCTGCACACGACGGTCATCGGCCCGGGTGGCAAGCCGGTCGAGCTCCAGATCCGCACCTTCGACATGCACCGCCGCGCCGAGTACGGCATCGCCGCGCACTGGAAGTACAAGCAGGAGGCCGTCGCGGGTGCCTCCAAGGTGCGCAGCGACGCCCCCAAGTCGTCCGGCAAGGGCAAGGACGACCACCTCAACGACATGGCCTGGCTGCGTCAGCTGCTGGACTGGCAGAAGGAGACGGAGGACCCGGGCGAGTTCCTGGAGTCCCTGCGCTTCGACCTGTCCCGCAACGAGGTCTTCGTCTTCACCCCCAAGGGCGACGTCATAGCGCTCCCGGCCGGTGCCACCCCGGTGGACTTCGCCTACGCGGTGCACACCGAGGTCGGGCACCGCACGATAGGCGCCCGTGTCAACGGCCGGCTGGTGCCGCTGGAGTCCACCCTCGACAACGGCGACCTGGTGGAGGTCTTCACCTCCAAGGCACCCGGCGCCGGCCCCTCCCGCGACTGGCTCGGCTTCGTCAAGTCACCGCGCGCCCGCAACAAGATCCGCGCCTGGTTCTCCAAGGAACGCCGCGACGAGGCGATCGAACAGGGCAAGGACGCCATCGTCCGCGCGATGCGCAAGCAGAACCTGCCGATCCAGCGCATCCTGACCGGCGACTCCCTGGTGACCCTCGCCCACGAGATGCGCTACGCCGACATCTCCGCGCTGTACGCGGCGATCGGCGAGGGCCATGTCTCCGCACAGAACATCGTGCAGAAGCTGGTCCAGGCCCTCGGTGGGGAGGAGGCCGCCACCGAGGAGATCGACGAGTCGGTCCCGCCGGCCCGCGGACGCAGCCGCAAGCGCCGTACCAGCGCGGACCCGGGCGTCGTCGTCAAGGGCGTCGAGGACGTGTGGGTCAAGCTGGCCCGCTGCTGCACGCCCGTGCCGGGCGACCCCATCATCGGCTTCGTCACCCGCGGCAGCGGCGTATCGGTTCACCGCAGCGACTGCGTGAACGTGGACTCGCTGTCCCGTGAGCCGGAGCGCATCCTCGACGTCGAGTGGGCGCCCACGCAGTCCTCGGTCTTCCTGGTCGCCATCCAGGTCGAGGCCCTGGACCGCTCCCGGCTCCTCTCGGACGTCACCCGCGTGCTGTCCGACCAGCACGTCAACATCCTCTCCGCGGCCGTCCAGACCTCCCGCGACCGCGTCGCCACCTCCCGCTTCACCTTCGAGATGGGCGACCCGAAGCACCTCGGGCACGTGCTCAAGGCGGTCCGGGGCGTGGAAGGCGTCTACGACGTGTACCGGGTGACGTCGGCGCGCAGCAGGTCGTAGCCGGCCGTCCCGGACGCGAAAGCCGCACCCACCACCCGGGAGTCGCGCACGACCACACGAAAGGGGCTCCCGTACACGGTGTACGGGAGCCCCTTCCGGTCGACTGCTCAGCCGCCGAACTCCTGGAGGCCCTTCAGCGCCTGGTCCAGCAGCGCCTGCCGGCCGTCGAGCTCACGCTGGAGCTTGTCGGCCTTGGCGTTGTTGCCCTGCGCGCGGGCCTGCTCGATCTGGCCCCGCAGCTTGTCCACGGCGGCCTGGAGCTGGCCGGTCAGACCCTCGGCACGCGCGCGTGCCTCCGGGTTCGTGCGGCGCCACTCGGCCTCCTCGGCCTCCTGGATGGCCCGCTCGACCGCGTGCATCCGGCCCTCGACCTTCGGCCGGGCGTCGCGCGGTACGTGGCCGATGGCCTCCCAGCGCTCGTTCACGTTCCGGAAGGCGGCCCGGGCCGCCTTGAGGTCCGTGACCGGCAGGAGCTTCTCGGCCTCCTCGGCCAGCTCCTCCTTGAGCTTGAGGTTCTCCGACTGCTCGGCGTCACGCTCGGCGAAGACCGAGCTGCGGGCCGCGAAGAACACGTCCTGGGCGCCGCGGAAGCGGTTCCACAGGTCGTCCTCGTGCTCGCGCTGGGCGCGGCCCGCGGCCTTCCACTCGGACATCAGCTCGCGGTAGCGCGCCGCCGTCACGCCCCAGTCCGTCGAGTTCGACAGCGCCTCGGCCTCGGAGACCAGCCGCTCCTTGGTCTTGCGGGCCTCCTCGCGCTGCGCGTCCAGCTGCGCGAAGTGCTGCTTGCGCCGCTTGGAGAACGCCGACCGCGCGTGCGAGAACCGGTGCCACAGCTCGTCGTCGGACTTGCGGTCCAGACGCGGCAGACCCTTCCACGTGTCCACCAGGGCCCGCAGCCGCTCACCGGCCGCCCGCCATTGGTCGGACTGCGACAGCTCCTCCGCCTCGGCGACCAGAGCCTCCTTCGACCTGCGCGCCTCGTCGGACTGCTTCGCCCGCTGCGCCTTGCGCTCCTCGCGGCGCGCCTCCACCAGCTCCACGAGCTTGTCCAGCCGGACCCGCAGGGCGTCCAGGTCGCCCACCACGTGGTGGGCGTCGACCTGCTCCCGGATGTGGTCGATGGCGGCCTGGGCGTCCTTCGCCGACAGGTCGGTGGTCTTCACTCGCTTCTCGAGGAGGCCGATCTCGACAACCAGGCCCTCGTACTTGCGCTCGAAATAGGCCAGCGCCTCCTCGGGGGAGCCTGCCTGCCAGGAACCGACGACCTGCTCGCCATCGGCCGTACGCACGTACACGGTCCCCGTCTCGTCGACGCGGCCCCACGGGTCGCTGCTCACAGCGCCTCCTCCACATGATGCCTGCGAGGGGCCTGAAGCTCCCCCGGGCATCGTCCACAGTTTCGTCACGGCCAACATAGGCGACCGGCGGGGGGCCTGTCCGCATCCCGCGCGACCGAAATTTCGCAGTTGAGGGGTCAGGATTTCGTGATCGTGGCCTTGTTGATCACGACCGTCGCGTTGGGCGCCGTGTTACCCGTCTGCGGGTCGGGGGCCTGCGCTCCGGCGTCGGCGATCTTCTTCAGGACCTTCATGCCCGCCTCGGACACCGTACCGAACGGTGTGTAGTCGGGCGGCAGCTGACTGTCCTGGTAGACGAGGAAGAACTGGCTGCCGCCGCTGTCGCGGCCCTGCTTCGTCTGGGCGTTGTACTGGTTCGCCATCGCGACCGTGCCCGCCGGGTAGATCCCGCCCTTGAGGCTCTTGTCCTTGAGGTTCTCGTCCGGGATGGTGTAGCCCGGCCCGCCCATGCCGGTGCCCTGCGGGTCACCGCACTGCAGGACGTAGATGTTCTGGGCCGTGAGCCGGTGGCACTTGCTGTGGTCCAGGTAGCCCTTGCCGAGAAGGAAGTTGAACGAGTTCACGGTGTGCGGCGCCGCCGACGCCTTCAGCGCGACGTCTATCTCGCCGCAGGTCGTGTCCAGCTTCATCGTGTACTTCGCCGACTCGTCGATGGTCATGGCCGGTTCCTTCTTCCAGGTCTCCGACTTGACCTTGCCCGGAGCCGGCTTCTCGCACGGGTCCGGGGCTTTGCTCGGGGTGGCACTCGGGGTGACGTCCGCGTTCGCGTTCTCCGTCTTGCCGTCGTCCTCGAACGGCTTGGTCAGGAAGACCGTCACCGAGAGCACCACGATCACGCCGAGAGCCGAGGCGATCACGGAGTTGCGGATACGGGCCTTGCGTCGCGCGTCCGTGCGTCGCTGCTGCTGCCGCAAGAACTTCTCCCGGGCGAGCTGACGCCGCCGCTGTTCCTGGCTGACCACCGGGTTCTCTCCTCATGGGTCTCGAACGTCGACCGGTACGCGTGCGTCCTGTGTGCCGACCGCCTGCGTGTGCCCCGTACCGTATATGGGTTCGCTGAGGAATCGGCAGCGCCGGTAGGCTCTGTGAGCAGCCGTAGCCGCCCGTATCGACACAACGAAGGACGATCGTGCTCATTGCCGGGTTCCCCGCCGGGGCCTGGGGGACGAACTGCTACCTCGTCGCCCCCGCCGCCGGTGAGGAGTGCGTGATCATCGACCCCGGCCATCAGGCCGCCGACGGCGTCGCGGAAGCGGTCAGGAAGCATCGGCTCAAGCCCGTCGCCGTCGTCCTCACCCACGGTCACATCGACCACGTGGCCTCGGTCGTCCCGGTGTGCGGCGCGCACGACGTGCCGGCCTGGATCCACCCCGACGACCGGTACATGATGAGCGACCCCGAGAAGGCGCTCGGCCGTTCCATCGGGATGCCGCTGATGGGCGAGCTGACCGTGGGGGAGCCCGATGACGTCAAGGAGCTCGCCGACGGGGCGAAGCTGGAGCTGGCGGGCCTGGAGCTGTCCGTCGCGCACGCACCCGGCCATACCAAGGGGTCGGTGACCTTCGGCATGCCCGAGGCGGCGGACATCCCGCCGATCCTCTTCTCGGGCGACCTGCTGTTCGCCGGCTCCATCGGACGCACCGACCTGCCCGGCGGCGACATGGCCGACATGCTCGACTCGCTGGGCCGCGTGTGCCTGCCGCTCGACGACTCGACCGTGGTGCTGTCCGGCCACGGCCCCCAGACGACCATCGGCCAGGAGCGCTCCACCAATCCGTATCTGCGACAGGTGGCCGCCGGCCAGGGACCCGCTCAGGCTCCCCGACGAGGAATGTGACGAGACCTTCCGTGAGCACCTTCAAGGCCCCCAAGGGCACGTACGACCTGATCCCGCCGGACAGCGCCAAGTACCTCGCCGTCCGCGAGGCGATCGCCGCTCCGCTGCGCAACTCCGGCTACGGCTACATCGAGACGCCCGGCTTCGAGAACGTCGAACTCTTCGCACGCGGGGTCGGTGAGTCCACCGACATCGTGACCAAGGAGATGTACGCCTTCGAGACCAAGGGCGGCGACAGGCTCGCCCTGCGTCCCGAGGGCACGGCCTCCGTCCTGCGCGCCGCGCTGGAGGCCAACCTGCACAAGGCCGGCAACCTCCCGGTCAAGCTCTGGTACTCCGGTTCGTACTACCGCTACGAGCGCCCCCAGAAGGGCCGTTACCGCCACTTCTCCCAGGTCGGTGCCGAGGCGATCGGCGCGGAGGACCCGGCGCTCGACGCCGAGCTGATCATCCTGGCCGACCAGGCGTACCGCTCGCTGGGCCTGAGCAACTTCCGGATCCTCCTCAACAGCCTCGGCGACCAGGAGTGCCGCCCCGTCTACCGGTCGGCGCTCCAGGAGTTCCTGCGCGGCCTCGACCTGGACGAGGACACCCTGCGCCGCGCCGAGATCAACCCGCTGCGCGTCCTGGACGACAAGCGCGAGTCGGTCCAGAAGCAGCTCGGGGACGCACCGCTGCTGCGCGACTACCTGTGCGACGCGTGCAAGGCGTACCACGAGGAGGTCCGCGAGCTGATCACGGCGGCGGGCGTCACCTTCGAGGACGACCCGAAGCTGGTCCGCGGCCTCGACTACTACACCCGCACCACCTTCGAGTTCGTCCACGACGGCCTCGGCTCGCAGTCCGCGGTGGGCGGCGGCGGCCGCTACGACGGCCTGTCCGAGATGATCGGCGGCCCCGCGCTGCCGTCCGTCGGCTGGGCCCTCGGCGTCGACCGCACGGTCCTCGCCCTTGAAGCGGAGGGCGTCGAGCTCGAACTGCCCGCCACCACCAGCGTGTTCGCCGTCCCGCTCGGCGAGGAGGCCCGCCGCGTCCTGTTCGCCAAGGTCACCGAGCTGCGCAAGAACGGCATCGCGGCCGACTTCTCCTATGGCGGCAAGGGCCTCAAGGGCGCGATGAAGAACGCCAACCGCAGCGGCGCCCGCTACACGGTCGTCGCCGGCGAACGCGACCTCGCCGAGGGCGTCGTCCAGCTCAAGGACATGGAGTCGGGCGAGCAGACGGCGGTCGGCGTGAACGAGATCGTGGCGGAGCTGGAAGCACGCCTGGGCTGAATCACCCGCCGGCACGGCAACGGCCTCGGCCTTCACAGCCCATGCGGCTGCGGCGGTCGAGGCCGTCGCCGTTCACGCCGGTCAGCCCTGCTTTCGTACCCCTGTGCTGTCGTGCGACAGGCGTCGGCCGAAAAGCACCCCTCAGGGACGACCGGGCGGCCATCCTTATGTCCACTGAACGGTGGACACGGGCCCCTGTGCGGCACAATGGCCCTGCCCGAAGATGTTCAGGTCTCAAGTGACGGAATCGGCGTGATGAGCAAGACGACAGTCAGGGACGTCTCCACCGAGTCCGAGCCGGAGCGCCCCGAGAGCGCGCCCCGCGCGGAGGGCGGCAGCCGGGCCCTGGCCCTGCTGCTGGTGATCACCGGCGCGGCCGGCCTGCTCGCCTCGTGGGTCATCACGATCGACAAGTTCAAGATCCTCGAGGCCAAGGTCGCGGGCACGACGTTCACGCCCGGGTGCAGCCTCAACCCCGTGGTCTCCTGCGGCAGCGTCATGGAGAGCAAGCAGGCCGCGGTCTTCGGCTTCCCGAACCCGATGCTCGGCATCGTCTGCTACGGGATCGTCATCGGCGTCGGCATGAGCCTGCTTGCTCGCGCCCGCTTCCCGCGCTGGTACTGGCTCACCTTCAACGCCGGCTGCCTCTTCGGCGTGAGCTTCTGCGCCTGGCTGATGTTCCAGTCCCTGTACCGGATCAACGCGCTCTGCCTGTGGTGCAGCCTGGCCTGGGTCGCCACGATCCTGATGTTCTGGTACGTGACGTCGTTCAACATCCGCAAGGGCTTCCTGCCCGCCCCGAGCTGGCTCAAGAGCTTCTTCGGCGAGTTCACGTGGGTCATGCCCGTGCTGCACATCGGCATCATCGGCATGCTGATCCTGACCCGCTGGTGGGACTTCTGGCTCAGCTGAGCCCCCGGCTGCCGGGCCCGGCCGGATTGTCGGTGCCGTGATTTAGGGTTTCTGACGTGGAGCCCGACCTGTTCACCGCCGCAGCCGAAGAACGCCAGGAGAAGGAGCCGTCCAGCAGTCCGCTGGCGGTGCGGATGCGCCCGCGCACCCTCGACGAGGTCGTGGGCCAGCAGCATCTGCTGAAGCCGGGCTCACCCCTGCGCAGACTGGTCGGGGAGGCCTCCGGCCCGGCCGGTCCCTCCTCGGTGCTGCTGTGGGGCCCGCCGGGCACCGGCAAGACCACCCTCGCCTACGTCGTCTCCAAGGCGACCGACGCCCGCTTCGTGGAGCTGTCGGCGATCACCGCCGGCGTCAAGGAGGTCCGCGCGGTCATCGACGGCGCCCGCCGCGCCTCCGGCGGGTACGGCAAGGAGACCGTCCTCTTCCTCGACGAGATCCACCGCTTCAGCAAGGCCCAGCAGGACTCCCTGCTCCCGGCCGTCGAGAACCGCTGGGTGACGCTCATCGCGGCGACGACGGAGAACCCGTACTTCTCGGTGATCTCGCCCCTGCTGTCCCGCTCCCTGCTGCTCACCCTCGAACCGCTCACGGACGACGACATCAGGGCCCTCATCCGGCGCGCCCTCACCGACGAGCGCGGCCTCAAGGACGCCGTCACCCTCCCCGAGGAGACCGAGAGCCACCTCCTGCGCATCGCCGGCGGCGACGCCCGGCGTGCCCTGACCGCCCTGGAGGCGGCCGCCGGAGCCGCCCTCGACAAGGGCGAGGCGGAGATCGGCCTGACCACCCTGGAGGAGACCGTCGACCGGGCCGCCGTGAAGTACGACCGCGACGGCGACCAGCACTACGACGTGGCCAGCGCCCTGATCAAGTCCATCCGCGGCTCCGACGTCGACGCGGCCCTGCACTACCTGGCCCGGATGATCGAGGCCGGTGAGGACCCCCGCTTCATCGCCCGGCGCCTGATGATCTCCGCCAGCGAGGACGTCGGCCTGGCCGACCCGACCGCCCTGCAGACGGCCGTCGCCGCCGCCCAGGCCGTCGCCATGATCGGCTTCCCCGAGGCCGCTCTCACCCTCAGCCACGCCACGATCGCCCTCGCCCTGGCGCCCAAGTCCAACGCCGCGACCACGGCGATCGGCGCCGCCCTGGCGGACGTACGCGAGGGACTGGCCGGTCCCGTCCCCGCCCACCTGCGCGACAGCCACTACAAGGGCGCCACCAAGCTCGGTCACGGCCAGGGCTACGTCTATCCGCACGACCTGCCCGAGGGCATCGCGGCCCAGCAGTACGCCCCCGACGAACTCAAAGACCGCGAGTACTACGAGCCGACCCGGCACGGGGCGGAGGCCCGCTACGCGGACGCGGTGGAGTGGACCCGGAAGAACCTCGGTCGAAAGCGGTCCTGAGCACCCTGTAAACTCGTCCGGAGTGCCGCGTCCCGTGCAGTCAGAACGGGACAGTCGGCCGGAGCCCGATCCTCCGGGACCGGCTCCAGGAGCGTCGCGCACCGTCGAACGGTGTCGCGGGCAGCCCACCACCACCGTCGCACGACGGAACCGGTCGGTGGGCCACTCGCGTGCTGCACGTATGTGCCCAGACCAGGGGAGCGGCTGCCCACCGGGGTCCACCAGGACCCAGGAGGGTTTCCCCGGCTGCGGATGCGACCTCCCTCAACCCTGACAAGCCGGAAACCAGGAAAGAGAAGAAGACAGTGGCGAACCAGTCCCGCCCCAAGGTCAAGAAGTCGCGTGCCCTCGGCATCGCGCTGACCCCGAAGGCCGTCAAGTACTTCGAGGCCCGCCCCTACCCGCCGGGTGAGCACGGCCGCGGCCGCAAGCAGAACTCGGACTACAAGGTCCGTCTGCTCGAGAAGCAGCGTCTGCGCGCGCAGTACGACGTGTCCGAGCGTCAGCTCGTCCGCGCCTACGACCGTGCCTCCAAGGTCCAGGGCAAGACCGGTGAGGCCCTGATCATCGAGCTGGAGCGCCGTCTCGACGCCCTGGTTCTGCGTTCGGGCATCGCCCGCACGATCTACCAGGCCCGCCAGATGGTCGTCCACGGCCACATCGCGGTCAACGGCAAGAAGGTCGACAAGCCCTCCTTCCGTGTCCGTCCGGACGACGTCGTGCAGGTTCGCGAGCGCTCCAAGGAGAAGACCCTCTTCACGATCGCTCGTGAGGGTGGCTTCGCCCCCGACGGTGAGACCCCGCGCTACCTCCAGGTGAACCTCAAGGCCCTGGCGTTCCGCCTGGACCGCGAGCCGAACCGCAAGGAGATCCCGGTGATCTGCGACGAGCAGCTCGTCGTCGAGTACTACGCCCGCTGATCCTCGGCAGGCACGCGGTACCCCAGCCCGCCGTCTCCCCACCTGTCCGGGTGGGCGAGGCGGCGGGCTTTCGCGATTCCCCTGCTCCCGCGCGGGAAACCGGTACGGAGCGCAACCTCCGGCGCGATAGGCTCGTCGCACGACTTTTTGATGTTCAGGCACGTTTCAGGGAGCGGGTGCACACAGTGTCCGGTGGAGAGGTGGCCGGGATCCTGGTGGCCGTCTTCTGGGCGATCCTGGTCTCCTTCCTCGCCGTCGCGCTGGCGAGGGTGGCCCAGACGCTCAAGGCGACCACCAAGCTCGTGGCGGACGTGACCGACCAGGCCGTCCCGCTGCTGGCCGACGCCTCCGCGGCGGTGCGATCCGCGCAGACACAGATCGACCGGGTCGACTCGATCGCCTCCGACGTCCAGGAGGTCACGTCGAACGCCTCGGCGCTGTCGACGACCGTCGCCTCCACCTTCGGCGGCCCTCTGGTCAAGGTCGCGGCCTTCGGCTACGGCGTGCGCCGGGCCCTCGGCGGCCGCAAGGAGGACGTGCCCGCCAAGGCGTCCAGGCGTACCGTGATCGTGGGCCGTACGGTCACCCGGCGCAGCGCCCGAGACAAGAGGGACTGAGAGCCAGCGATGTTCCGCCGCACCTTCTGGTTCACCACGGGCGTCGCCGCCGGTGTGTGGGCCACCACCAAGGTCAATCGCAAGCTGAAGCAGCTGACCCCCGAGAGCCTTGCCAGAACCGCCGGGAACAAGGCGATCGAGGCCGGCCACCGCATCAAGGACCGCGCCGTCGGCTTCGCGCTCGACGTCCGGGACAACATGGCCGTGCGGGAGGCCGAGCTGGGCGACGCCCTCGGGATCAACGAGAATCCCGAACTCCCCGGCCCCCGGCGGTTCACCGCCATCGAGAACCGCAACAACCCCAAGTATGTCGAGGGTTCGGCCTACCAGACGTACCCGTACAACCGGAATGAGGACCACTGATGGAGTCGGCTGAGATTCGCCGCCGCTGGTTGAGCTTCTTCGAGGAGCGCGGTCACACCGTCGTCCCTTCGGCGTCGCTCATCGCGGACGACCCGACTCTGCTCCTCGTCCCGGCCGGCATGGTGCCCTTCAAGCCCTACTTCCTGGGTGAGGTCAAGCCGCCCTTCGACCGCGCCACCAGCGTGCAGAAGTGCGTGCGCACGCCGGACATCGAAGAGGTCGGCAAGACCACCCGGCACGGCACGTTCTTCCAGATGTGCGGCAACTTCTCCTTCGGCGACTACTTCAAGGAAGGCGCCATCAAGCTCGCCTGGGAGCTGCTCACCTCGTCCCAGGACAAGGGCGGTTACGGCCTCGACCCCGAGCGCCTGTGGATCACCGTCTACCAGGACGACGACGAGGCCGAGCGCATCTGGCACCAGGTCGTCGGCGTGCCGCAGGAGCGCATCCAGCGCCTGGGCAAGAAGGACAACTACTGGGACATGGGCGTCCCCGGCCCCTGCGGCCCCTGCTCCGAGATCAACTACGACCGCGGCCCCGAGTTCGGCGTCGGGGGCGGCCCCGCCGTCAACGACGAGCGGTACGTGGAGATCTGGAACCTCGTCTTCATGCAGTACGAGCGGGGCGAGGGTCCGGGCAAGGACTACCCGATCCTCGGAGACCTGCCCAGTCAGAACATCGACACCGGCCTCGGGCTCGAGCGTCTCGCCATGATTTTGCAGGGCGTGCAGAACATGTACGAGATCGACACCTCGATGGCCGTCATCGACAAGGCCACCGAGCTGACCGGCGTCCGCTACGGCGACGCCCACGCCTCGGACGTCTCCCTGCGCGTGGTCACCGACCACATGCGCACCTCGGTGATGCTCATCGGCGACGGCGTCACCCCCGGCAACGAGGGCCGCGGCTATGTGCTGCGCCGCATCATGCGCCGCGCCATCCGCAACATGCGCCTGCTCGGCGCCACCGGTCCGGTCGTGAAGGACCTGATCGACACCGTGATCGAGATGATGGGCCAGCAGTACCCCGAGCTCATCACCGACCGCGAGCGCATCGAGAAGGTCGCCCTCGCCGAGGAGAACGCCTTCCTCAAGACGCTGAAGGCCGGCACCAACATCCTCGACACGGCCGTCACCGACACCAAGGCCTCCGGCGGCACCGTCCTGCCCGGCGACAAGGCCTTCCTGCTCCACGACACCTGGGGCTTCCCGATCGACCTCACCCTGGAGATGGCCGCCGAGCAGGGCCTCTCCGTGGACGAGGACGGCTTCCGCCGCCTGATGAAGGAGCAGCGGGAGCGCGCCAAGGCCGACGCCCAGGCCAAGAAGACCGGGCACGCCGGCACCGGTGCCTACCGCGAGATCGCCGACCAGGCCGGCGCCACCGACTTCATCGGCTACACCGACACCGAGAGCGAGTCCACGATCGTCGGCATCCTCGTCGACGGCGCCTCCTCGCCGGCCGCCACCGAGGGCGACGAGGTCGAGATCGTCCTCGACCGCACCCCGTTCTACGCCGAGGGCGGCGGTCAGATCGGCGACACCGGCAAGATCAAGGTCGACTCCGGCGCCGTCATCGAGATCCGCGACTGCCAGAAGCCGGTCCCGGGCGTGTACGTCCACAAGGGCGTCGTCCAGGTCGGCGAGGTCACCGTCGGCGCCAAGGCCCATGCCTCGATCGACGACCGCCGCCGCAAGGCCATCGCCCGCGCCCACTCGGCCACCCACCTGACGCACCAGGCCCTGCGCGACGCCCTCGGCCCGACGGCCGCCCAGGCCGGTTCCGAGAACCAGCCGGGCCGCTTCCGCTTCGACTTCGGCTCCCCGTCCGCCGTCCCGACGGCCGTGATGACCGATGTCGAGCAGAAGATCAACGAGGTGCTCGCCCGCGACCTCGATGTCCGTGCCGACGTCATGGGCATCGACGAGGCCAAGAAGCAGGGCGCCATCGCCGAGTTCGGTGAGAAGTACGGCGAGCGCGTGCGCGTGGTGACCATCGGCGACTTCTCCAAGGAGCTGTGCGGCGGCACCCACGTGCACAACACCGCCCAGCTCGGTCTGGTCAAGCTGCTCGGCGAGTCCTCCATCGG
Source organism: Streptomyces sp. NPDC029044 (assembly GCF_040637495.1). Lineage (NCBI taxonomy): Bacteria > Bacillati > Actinomycetota > Actinomycetes > Kitasatosporales > Streptomycetaceae > Streptomyces > Streptomyces sp. NPDC029044. Next base: position 28,342 of record NZ_JBEZWN010000007.1, on the reverse strand, counting down.
TTCCGGTGTGCGCCGCATCGAGGCCCTGGTCGGCGTGGACGCCTACAACTTCCTCGCCCGCGAGCACACGGTCGTCGCCCAGCTCCAGGAGCTGATCAAGGGCCGCCCGGAGGAGCTCCCGGAGAAGGTCTCCGCCATGCTCGGCAAGCTGAAGGACGCCGAGAAGGAGATCGAGAAGTTCCGCGCCGAGAAGGTCCTCCAGGCCGCCGCCGGTCTCGCCGAGTCCGCCAAGGACATCCGTGGCGTTGCCGTCGTGACCGGTCAGGTGCCGGACGGCACGACCGCCGACGACCTGCGCAAGCTCGTCCTTGACGTGCGCGGACGCATCCAGGGCGGACGGGCCGCCGTCGTCGCCCTGTTCACGGTGGCGAACGGCAAGCCGCTGACGGTCATCGCCACCAACGAGGCCGCCCGCGAGCGCGGCCTGAAGGCCGGCGACCTGGTCCGCACGGCTGCCAAGACCCTCGGCGGCGGCGGTGGCGGCAAGCCGGACGTCGCCCAGGGTGGCGGACAGAACCCGGCCGCCATCGGTGACGCCGTGGACGCCGTGGAGCGTCTGGTCACCGAGACCGCCAAGTAAGAGACAGGTCGGACAGCATGCGCAGAGGACGTCGACTCGCGATCGACGTCGGGGACGCCCGCATCGGGGTCGCCTCGTGCGACCCCGACGGGATCCTCGCCACCCCGGTGGAGACGGTCCCGGGGCGTGACATCCCCGCAGCTCAGCGACGGTTGAAGCAACTCGTCGAGGAGTACGAGCCCCTTGAGGTCGTGGTCGGCCTCCCGCGCTCCCTCAAGGGGGGCGAGGGCCCGGCCGCGGTCAAGGTCCGGGGCTTCGCCCAGGAACTGGCCCGCATGATCTCCCCGATTCCGGTGAGACTCGTCGACGAACGCATGACGACGGTGACGGCCAGTCAGGGACTGCGCGCCTCGGGCGTGAAATCCAAGAAGGGCCGGTCCGTCATCGACCAGGCGGCGGCTGTCGTCATCCTGCAACAGGCCCTCGAATCCGAACGGGTGTCAGGTAAAGCACCCGGCGAAGGCGTCGAAGTGGTCATCTGATCGCGATACGGTAACGTTCCGCGCGATGCGACGGCATTCGAACAGCCGCCGCACAGCAAGAGGCGGGACGGGAGCCGAGCCGGAAGCCGCGCGACCGCCGCCTCGCGGCTCTAGGGGATCGATGACTGAGTATGGCCGGGGCCAAGGCTCCGAACCGTGGCATCCGGAGGACCCGTTGTACGGGGACGGCGGATGGGGCGGACAGCAGGCCCATCAGGGTCAGCAGTCCCCCTACGGCGGCCAGCCGCAGCACTATCCAGAGCAGCCGCAGCAGTCGCAGTACGGCGACTGGGGCACCGGTGACCAGGCCGGATACGGTCAGGCGCAGCAGCAGTACCCGTACGACCAGCAGTACGTGGCACAGGCCCACGGGCACCAGCAGTACCCCGGGCAGGACCACGGACACCAGCAGGCTCAGGGCTACCACCAGCAGCAGTACGACACCGGCGGCTGGGCCAACGACCCCCACCAGCAGGCCTCGTACCCCGGTGACCCGGGAGATCCGTACGGCCAGCAGGCCGGTTCGTACGGCGGGGGCCGGCAGGACTACTACGGCACGCCTGACGCGTACCCACCCCCGGAGCCGCCCGGCCGGCGCGGGGCCGAGCCCGCTCAGGAGCCCGCCCAGGAACCGGCGACCGACTGGGACCCCGGCCCCGACCAGGGTGAACACGCCTTCTTCGCGGGCGGCGACGACGATGACGACGGCGACGAGCCGGGGGAGCGCCGAGGGCGCGAGGACAAGCGCGGGCGCGGCGGCGGCAAACCGAAGAAGCGCCGCAACGGCATGGCATGCCTGCTGGTCGTCGTGATCCTCGGCGGCGGCCTGGCCGGCGTCAGCTACTTCGGCTACCAGTTCTACCAGGATCGTTTCGGCGACGCCCCGGACTTCGCGGGCGGGGGCAACGGGCAGCAGGTGACGGTCGAGATCCCCGAGGGTGCACTCGGGTACAAGATCGGTCAGGTGCTGAAGAGCGCGGGGGTCGTCAAGAGCGTCGACGCCTTCGTCGCGGCCCAGCAGAGCAACCCCGAGGGCAAGAGCATCCAGGACGGCGTGTACACGCTGCAAAAGCAAATGTCGGCCGAGAGTGCGGTCGAACTGATGCTCAGTCCGAAGAGCCGCGACAACCTGATCATCGCGGAAGGCAAGCGCAACGCCGACATCTACCGGCTCATCGACAAGCGGCTGGGCGTCAAGGGTGGCACCACCGCCAAGGTCGCCGAGAAGGACTACAAGAAGCTGGGCCTGCCCGCCTGGGCGCTGAACCATCCGGATGTCAAGGATCCGCTCGAAGGCTTCCTCTACCCGTCCAGTTACGGCGTCAGCAAGGGGCAGAAGCCCGAAGCCGTGCTGAAGCAGATGGTGGCCCGGGCCGCCGCGACGTACAAGAAGGCCGGCGTCGAGACGAAGGCCAAGAGCCTCGGACTCGAGAACCCGTGGCAGCTGATCACCGTCGCGAGTCTCGTCCAGGCCGAAGGCAAGACGCACGACGATTTCCGCAAGATGGCCGAGGTGGTCTACAACCGCCTCAAGCCCACCAACACGGAGACCAACCAGCTGCTCCAGTTCGACTCGTCCTTCAACTACCTGAAGAACGAGAGCAACATTCACATCAGCGAGTCCGAGATCAACAGCAACAAGGACCCGTACAACACGTACACCAACAAGGGCCTGCCGCCCGGTCCGATCGGCAATCCGGGCGACGTCGCGTTGCAGGCGGCCCTGAACCCCACGAAGGACGGCTGGATCTACTTCGTGGCGACCGACGGCGTGAGCAAGACCGAGTTCGCCAAGACCCATGCGCAGTTCCTGAAGCTGAAGGAAAAGTTCGATGCCAGCTCGGGCAACTGACGCCCGCCGCGCCGGAGTGCTCGGCAGCCCCATCGCCCATTCCCTCTCCCCGGTGCTGCACCGCACCGCCTACCGGGAGTTGGGCCTGGAAGGGTGGACGTACGACAGGTTCGAGGTCGATGAGTCCGGGCTGCCCGCGTTCTTCGAGACGCTCGGTGCCGAGTGGGCCGGGCTCTCGCTGACCATGCCGCTGAAGCGGGCCGTGATCCCGCTGCTCGACGGGATCAGCGAGACGGCCGCCTCGGTCGAAGCCGTCAACACCGTGGTGTGCACCGAGGACGGGCGCAGGGTCGGGGACAACACCGACATCCCCGGCATGGTCGCCGCCCTGCGCGAGCACGGCATCGACGCGGTCGACTCCGCCGCCGTCCTCGGCGCCGGCGCCACCGCCTCCTCCGCGCTGGCCGCGCTGTCCCGGATCTGCCCGGGTGAGATCGCCGTCTACGTGCGCAGCGAGGCCCGGGCCGCCGAGATGCGGCAGTGGGCGGAGCGGCTCGACGTCGCCGTCCGCGTCGCCGACTGGGCGGACGCCGAGCAGGCCCTGCGTGCCCCGCTGGTGATCAGCACCACGCCGGCCGGTGTCACCGACGCCCTCGCCCGGTCCGTGCCGGAGCGCCCGGCGGCGCTCTTCGACGTCCTGTACGACCCCTGGCCGACCGACCTCGCCGCCCGCTGGTCGGCGTACGGCGGTGCCGTCGTCAGCGGTCTCGACCTGCTGGTGCACCAGGCCGTGCTCCAGGTCGAGCAGATGACGGGGCTGGCCCCGGCGCCCCTGGACGCCATGCGAAAAGCGGGCGAGCGGGCGCTGGCCGACCGATAAGATCCGCTCTCGGTTCCGCAGGGGGCGGAACAGGGGAGGGGAACGTCCGTCATGTCCGCAGGCCTGCCTCAGGCATCCGTCAAGTCCCAGATATTCGAGTCCGTGCTCGGATTCCTGCCCGACTGGGTGCAGATCACCGTGCTCGCCCTGATCGTGCTCGCCGTCGTGGCGTCCTGGGTCGTCAAGATCAAGCGCAAGATCGCCCACCGGCGCGCCGTCCGCACCGGACAGCCGGTCCACGCGGCGGCCCGGTACGGGCAGGGGCGCGGAGCGGACTACCTGGGAGAGTACGCGCCCCAGCAGGCGCAGCAGCAGGGCAGCGGCGCCGACCACCTGGGGGCGTACGCCCCACCGGCCCAGCCCGCGCAGCAGCCGAGCGGTGCCGACTTCCTCGGGTCGTACGCGCCCCGGCAGCGTCAGACGGACGGTCCGTCCGCGAACGCGTCCGCTTGATGGACCGGCCGCCGGGCGAACGGCCCCGGCGTGGGAGGATCGGGGGTGGCGGACCGGGCCGCGCACCCGGTCACGCCGTCGCCGTACGCGACGAGGCGCGTACGCAGGGCAGTACCGGGGCGCGAGCATTGAGGAGCACCGTTGAGCAGGTTGCGCTGGCTGACCGCGGGGGAGTCCCACGGTCCCGCACTCGTCGCGACGCTGGAGGGCCTTCCCGCCGGCGTGCCGATCACCACGGACATGGTGGCGGACCATCTCGCGAGGCGGCGCCTGGGCTATGGACGCGGTGCCCGGATGAAGTTCGAGCGCGATGAGGTCACCTTCCTCGGCGGCGTCCGGCACGGCCTCACCCTCGGCTCCCCGGTCGCGATCATGGTCGGCAACACCGAGTGGCCCAAGTGGGAACAGGTCATGGCGGCCGACCCGGTCGACCCGGAGATCCTCGCCGGGCTCGCCCGCAACGCCCCGCTGACCCGGCCGCGCCCCGGCCATGCCGACCTCGCGGGCATGCAGAAGTACGGCTTCGACGAGGCCCGGCCGATCCTGGAGCGCGCCTCCGCGCGTGAGACCGCCGCTCGCGTGGCACTGGGCGCGGTGGCCCGGTCGTACCTCAAGGAGACCACCGGCGTCGAGATCGTCTCGCACGTGGTGGAGCTGGCGGCGGCAAAGGCGCCGAAGGGCGTGTACCCGGCCCCGGCCGATGTCGAGAGGCTGGACGCGGACCCCGTGCGCTGCCTGGACGCCGACGCGTCGAAGGCGATGGTCGCCGAGATCGACCAGGCCCACAAGGACGGCGACACCCTCGGCGGCGTGGTCGAGATCCTGGCCTACGGCGTGCCCGTCGGCCTCGGTTCGCACGTGCACTGGGACCGCAAGCTGGACGCCCGGCTCGCCGGCGCCCTCATGGGCATCCAGGCGATCAAGGGCGTAGAGATCGGCGACGGCTTCGAGCTGGCCCGGGTGCCCGGCTCCAAGGCGCACGACGAGATCGTGAGGACCGACGACGGCATCCGGCGCACCTCCGGCCGCTCCGGCGGCACCGAGGGCGGTCTGACCACCGGTGAGCTGCTGCGCGTCCGCGCCGCGATGAAGCCGATCGCGACCGTGCCGCGCGCCCTGAAGACCGTGGACGTCACCACCGGCGAGGCCACGCAGGCCCACCACCAGCGCTCCGACGTCTCCGCGGTCCCGGCCGCCGGCATCGTGGCCGAGGCCATGGTGGCCCTGGTGCTCGCGGACGCGGTGGCGGAGAAGTTCGGCGGCGACTCGGTGGCCGAGACCCGCCGCAACGTGACGTCGTACCTCGACAACCTCGCCATCCGATGAGCGGCCCGCTGGTCGTCCTGGTCGGCCCGATGGGCGTCGGCAAGTCCACCGTCGGGCGGTTGCTGGCCGAGCGGCTCGGTGTCTCCTACCGGGACACCGACGACGACATCGTCGCCGAGCAGGGCAGGACCATCGCCGAGATCTTCGTCGACGAGGGCGAGTCGGCCTTCCGGGCGATCGAGAAGACGGCCGTGCACCGGGCACTCGCCGAGCACGACGGCATCCTGGCCCTGGGCGGCGGCGCGATCCTCGACGCCGGTACGCGCGCCCTGCTCGCCGGGCAGCGGGTGGCGTACCTGTCGATGGACGTCGAGGAGGCGGTCAAGCGCACCGGCCTCAACGCGGCCCGGCCCCTGCTCGCGGTCAACCCGCGCAAGCAGTGGCGCGAGCTGATGGAGGCCCGCCGCCACCTGTACGAAGAGGTCGCCACGGCCGTCGTCGCAACCGACGGCCGTACGCCCGAAGAGGTCACCGAAGCCGCCCTGGACGCACTGGAGTTGAAAGAAGCATGAGCGAGGCAGTCACGCGGATCCAGGTCGGCGGCACCGCGGGGACCGACCCGTACGAGGTCCTCGTGGGCCGGCAGCTGCTGGGTGAACTCGGCGGGCTGATCGGTGAGAAGGCCCAGCGGGTCGCCATCGTCCACCCCGAGGCGCTCGCCGAGACCGGCGACGCGCTGCGGGCAGACCTGGCCGAGCAGGGCTACGAGGTGGTCGCCGTCCAGGTGCCCAACGCGGAGGAGGCCAAGACCGCCGAGGTCGCCGCCTACTGCTGGAAGGCGCTGGGCCAGTCCGGCTTCACGCGCACGGACGTCGTCGTCGGCGTCGGCGGCGGCGCGACCACGGACCTCGCCGGGTTCGTCGCCGCCACCTGGCTGCGCGGGGTGCGCTGGGTCGCCATCCCGACCACCGTGCTCGCCATGGTGGACGCGGCCGTCGGCGGCAAGACCGGCATCAACACCGCCGAGGGCAAGAACCTCGTCGGCGCCTTCCACCCGCCCGCCGGTGTGCTGTGCGACCTGGCCGCGCTGGACTCCCTGCCGGTCAACGACTACGTCTCCGGGCTCGCCGAGGTCATCAAGGCCGGCTTCATCGCCGACCCGGTCATCCTGGACCTCATCGAGTCCGATCCCGAGGCGGCCCGCACCCCGGCCGGCCCGCACACCGCCGAGCTCATCGAGCGCTCCATCCGGGTCAAGGCCGACGTCGTGTCGTCGGACCTGAAGGAGTCGGGCCTGCGCGAGATCCTCAACTACGGCCACACGCTCGGTCACGCCATCGAGAAGAACGAGCGCTACAAGTGGCGCCACGGCGCGGCGGTCTCGGTCGGCATGCACTTCGCCGCCGAACTGGGGCGCCTGGCAGGCCGGCTGGACGACGCGACGGCCGACCGCCACCGCACCATCCTCGAAGCGGTCGGACTGCCCCTGCACTACCGGTACGACCAGTGGCCCAAGCTGCTGGAGACCATGAAGGTCGACAAGAAGTCCCGCGGCAACCTGCTGCGCTTCATCGTCCTCGACGGCCTGGCCAAGCCCACCGTCCTGGAGGGACCCGACCCGGCCGTGCTGCTCGCCGCCTACGGCGAAGTGGGGCAGTAAGTCCCCGGTCGCTCCTTCCGCCCGAAACCACCTTGCGGAGCCGGGCACTTCGGGCCGCCCCCGGCCGTTCACACATCGACGACCGGGGGCGGTACCGTTCGGTAGCACGCGGGTACCGCCCCGCTGTCAGCGCCCATCGCCTGTACGAGACGGAGTGGCACCGGATGCAGCACGCAGTGGGTTCTCCGCTGCCGCCGCCCCATCAGCCGGGGCACGGACCGGCCACCGGCTGGTCGCCGGCCGCACAACACCCGGTCACGCCGAACGTGGGCACGCACCAGGGCCCCGGGCCCGTGCCCCCGCCGCCCCCGGCACCGGGATATCCCGCGCCCCCGCCCGGACCGGGACCGGCCGTGGCGTCGGTCCCGCCGACGCCGGAGACCACCGGGCACGTGCCGCTGCCTCCGGGCGGCCCGGTCGCCATGCCGATGGCCCCGCCCGCCGCGACCGTTCCCGATCCCGCCGGCACGACCCTCGCGGTGCTGCTCATCGGCCCCGCGGGCGCGGGCAAGACCAGCGTCGCCAAGTACTGGGCGGACCACCGCCGGGTGCCCACGGCCCACATCAGCCTCGACGACGTGCGCGAGTGGGTCCGCTCCGGCTTCGCCGACCCCCAGTCCGGCTGGAACGACAACTCCGAGGCGCAGTACCGCCTGGCCCGCCGCACGTGTGGCTTCGCCGCGCGGAACTTCCTGGCCAACGGCATCTCGTGCATCCTCGACGACGCGGTCTTCCCCGACCGCCCGGTCGTCGGCCTCGGCGGCTGGAAGCGCCACGTCGGGCCGGGCCTGTTGCCGGTCGTCCTGCTGCCCGGGCTGGACATCGTCCTCGAACGCAACGCGGAGCGCTCGGGCAACCGACGGCTCTCGGACGAGGAGGTGGCCCGCATCCACGGCCGCATGGCCGGCTGGTACGGATCCGGCCTGCCGATCATCGACAACTCCCAGCTGGACGTCCCGGAGACGGCACGCGTCCTGGACGACGTCCTCGCCCGCTCGATCGCCAGCCCACCCCAGTGGTGAGCGCCCCATAGGGGCGCGGGGAACTGCGCGACCAGCCCCCACACGCGCGCGGACGGCACGCGACCCCGCGCGGCACGACCCCTCCCGAAACAGCCCCCCAACCCGCCCGGACAAACCAGGCACCGCCCACTCAGACCCCCTCAACCGGCGCCAAACCGGCGGAGCTCATACGCTCGGGTCATGTCAGAGGTGTACGCGGCCCGCCGGACGCGTCTGAGGGACTACTGCAACGCGGGCGGCAGCGCGGCGGCGCTGGTCTCCCGCCCCGCCAATGTGCGCTATCTCGCGGGCGCCGCCCCGCACGGCGCCGTTCTGCTCCTGGGCAGGACCGAGGAGCAGGACCTCCTGGTCCGTGCCGGACCCACGGCCGACCGCCCCACGCAGGAGCGCCCCGACGAGGCACTGCGCGTACAGACCCTGCCCGGAGCCGGCGGCGGTGACCCGGCCGTCGCGGCCGCGGGCCTCGCCGCTGCCCAGGGCGCCGACTCCCTCGCGGTGGAGGAGCACCACCTCACGGTGGCCCGGCACAGAGCCCTCGGCTCGGTCGCTCCCCGACTGCGTCTCACCGGGCTCGGCAGCGCCGTCGAGCAGCTCAGGGTCGTCAAGGACGAGGAAGAGATCTCGTGTCTGCGCATCGGCGCCGAGATCGCCGACCAGGCCCTCGGCGAGCTCCTGGAGTCGATCCTCGTGGGCCGCACCGAGCGCCACCTCGCCCTGGAACTGGAGCGGCGGCTCGTGGACCACGGGGCGGACGGGCCGGCCTTCCCCACCTCGGTGGCCACCGGGCCGAACTCCGGCCGCCCCGGCCACCGGCCCACCGACCGCCGGGTCGAGGAGGGCGACTTCCTCTCCGTGTGCCTCGGGGCCACCTACCGCGGCTACCGCTGCGAGATCGGCCGCACCTTCGTCATCGGCACCGCTCCCGCGGACTGGCAGATCGAGCTGTACGACCTGGTCTTCGCAGCCCAGCGGGCCGGGCGTGAGAGCCTGGTACCCGGCGCCGCCTGCCGGGACGTCGACCGCGCCGCCCGCCAGGTCCTGGACTCCGCGGGGTACACGGAGGGCCTCACGGTCCTGACCGGACACGGTGTGGGGCTCGAAATCGACGAGGACCCTCAATTGAGCCCCGCGGCCATGGGTAAACTGGACGCTTGCGTGCCGGTCACCGTCGAACCGGGGGTCCACCTCCCGGGCCGGGGCGGCGTCCGGATCGATGACACGCTCGTCGTCCGCCCCGAGGCGGACGGCGGACCCGAGCTACTCACCATCACGACCAAGGAGCTGCTCGCCCTGTAGCCAGGCAGGCGCGTGCCCCGGGGTCGTACGTCAGTCCAGGAGATTCCGCAACCGTGGCTTCCACGAACGACCTCAAGAACGGCATGGTGCTCAAGCTCGAAGGCGGCCAGCTCTGGTCCGTCGTCGAGTTCCAGCACGTCAAGCCCGGCAAGGGCCCGGCCTTCGTGCGCACCAAGCTCAAGAACGTGCTCTCCGGCAAGGTCGTCGACAAGACCTTCAACGCCGGCGTCAAGGTCGAAACGGCCACCGTCGACAAGCGCGACATGCAGTTCTCCTACATGGACGGCGACTACTTCGTCTTCATGGACATGGAGACCTACGACCAGCTCCACGTCGACCGGAAGGCCGTCGGCGACGCCGCCAACTTCCTGATCGAGGGCTTCACCGCCACCGTCGCGCAGCACGAGGGCGAGGTGCTCTTCGTCGAGCTGCCGGCCGCCGTCGAGCTGGTCATCCAGGAGACCGAGCCGGGCGTCCAGGGCGACCGCTCCACCGGTGGCACCAAGCCCGCCATCCTGGAGACCGGCCACCAGATCAACGTGCCGCTCTTCATCACCACCGGTGAGAAGATCAAGGTCGACACCCGCACCAGCGACTACCTCGGCCGGGTGAACAGCTAACCGTGGCTGCCCGCAACACGGCCCGTAAGCGCGCCTTCCAGATCCTCTTCGAGGGGGACCAGCGCGGCGTCGAGGTGCTCACCGTCCTCGCGGACTGGGTCCGGCTGTCCCGGGCGGACACCCGGCAGCCGCCGGTCAGCGAGTACACGATGGAGCTGGTCGAGGGCTACGCGGAGCACGCGAAGCGCATCGACGAGCTGATCGCGCAGTACTCCGTCGGCTGGACGCTGGACCGGATGCCCGTCGTCGACCGCAACATCCTGCGGCTCGGTGCCTACGAGCTGATCTGGGTCGATGCGACGCCGGACGCCGTCGTCCTCGACGAGATGGTGCAGCTGGCGAAGGAGTTCTCCACGGACGAGTCGCCCTCGTTCGTCAACGGCCTGCTCGGCCGGCTGAAGGAACTCAAGCCCTCGCTCCGCCGCGACGAGGTCTGAGACGGACCACATGCCGGAGGGCCCGCAGCGTGACTGCTGCGGGCCCTCCGGCGTTCCTGCGGGCCCTCCGGCGTTCCTGTGGGCCCTCGGTGGGGCGCGGGGGTGTCAGAGCCGCACAACGCCGCCGGGGTGGCCGAGAACCATACGGTTTCGGCCACCCCGGCGGCACGTTTCTGCTGAGCCCGCGGAGCGGGTCAGGCCTCCTCGTGGGAGGCCACGGCGCGGCGCGCGTCCGCGTCGAGGACACCCCAGCTGATCAGCTGTTCCGTGAGGACGGACGGCGACTGGTCGTAGATGACGGCGAGTGTGCGCAGGTCGTCCTGGCGGATCGACAGCACCTTGCCGTTGTAGTCACCGCGCTGCGACTGGATCGTGGCCGCGTAGCGCTGAAGCGGGCCTGCCTTCTCGGCCGGCACCGTGGCCAGCCGCTCCAGGTCCAGGACCAGCTTCGGCGGCGGCTCGGCGGCCCCGCCCGGGGTCGTGCCCGGAAGCAGCTCCTGCACCGGAACGCCGTAGAAATCCGCCAGCTCGGCAAGGCGCTGTACGGTCACGGCACGGTCGCCGCGCTCGTACGAACCGACCACGACCGCCTTCCAGCGTCCCTGGGACTTCTCCTCGACACCGTGGAGGGAAAGGCCCTGCTGGGTGCGGATCGCCCGGAGCTTGGCCCCGAGCTGTTTGGCGTATTCGCTGGACATATAGCTCCCCGGCACTGTGTCGACGCGTCTGGCGTGGGTGCCAGGCCGCGCGGCTGGTAACTCACTGTGAGGTTACGCAGCGTTACTCTGCCGCGTCAAGCCGAATGGTCCGCACCGACTCTTCCGTGGTATCGGCGTTCCGTTAGGCCGAGTGGGTGATCCGAGGGGGCCATCGGAGCGACAACGGTGACCTGCTACCGTGTATGGCGCAATCCCGACGTCCTTTAAGGTCCGTCCCGTGAGGCGGAGAAGGAGGTCCGTTTCGTATGGACACGCACGACACGCAGTCCGATGCCCGGCCCGTTCTCGAAGGGCCCGACATCGCGCGGGTGCTGACCCGCATCGCCCACGAGATCGTCGAACGCGCCAAGGGCGCCGACGACGTGGTGCTCCTCGGCATTCCGACCCGGGGCGTCTTCCTCGCCCGGAGGATCGCGGACAAGCTGGAGCAGATCACCGAGCGCAAGGTTCCCTGCGGCTCGCTCGACATCACCATGTACCGCGACGACCTGCGCATGCACCCGCCACGCGCGCTCGCCCGCACCGAGATCCCCGGTGACGGCCTCGACGGCAAGCTAGTCGTCCTCGTCGACGACGTGCTCTTCTCCGGCCGCACCATCCGCGCCGCCCTCGACGCGCTGAACGACCTCGGGCGCCCGCGCGCGGTGCAGCTCGCCGTCCTCGTCGACCGCGGACACCGCGAACTGCCCATCCGCGCCGACTACGTCGGCAAGAACCTCCCCACGTCGTTGCGGGAGACGGTCAAGGTCCAGCTCGCCGAGGAGGACGGTCGCGACACCGTGCTGCTCGGTGCCAAGCCGACCCCTCAGTAGCGCTCCAGAGGCGTACGCCGCCGTCGTGCGCCGGCTCAGTGCGCGCCCCGGCGCGCCCGTCTGCCCCGAATCTCCCGAATGAACTGCCTTACGGAGCCTGACAGATGCAGCGTCATCTCATCTCGGCCGCCGACCTCACCCGCGACGACGCCGTCCTGATCCTCGACACCGCCGAGGAGATGGCCCGGGTCGCCGACCGGCCGATCAAGAAGCTGCCGACCCTGCGCGGCCGCACGATCGTCAACCTCTTCTTCGAGGACTCCACCCGGACCCGGATCTCCTTCGAGGCCGCCGAGAAGCGGCTGTCGGCGGACGTCATCAACTTCTCCGCCAAGGGCTCCAGCGTCTCCAAGGGCGAGTCCCTGAAGGACACCGCCCAGACCTTGGAGGCGATGGGCGTCGACGCCGTCGTCATCCGGCACGGCGCCTCCGGAGCCCCGTACCGCCTCGCCAACTCCGGCTGGATCGACGCGGCCGTCGTCAACGCCGGCGACGGCACCCACCAGCACCCCACGCAGGCGCTGCTCGACGCCTTCACCATGCGCCGCCGCCTGATCGGCCCGGACGCCGGACTCGGCCAGGACCTCGAAGGCAAGCGCATCACGCTCGTCGGCGACGTCCTGCACAGCCGGGTCGCCCGCTCCAACGTCGACCTGCTGCACACCCTCGGCGCCGAGGTCACCCTCGTCGCCCCGCCGACCCTGCTGCCGGTCGGCATCGAGACCTGGCCCTGCGAGGTCTCCTACGACCTCGACAGCACGCTGCCCAAGTCCGACGCGGTGATGATGCTGCGCGTCCAGCGCGAGCGCATGAACGCCGCGTTCTTCCCGACCGAGCGCGAGTACTCCCGGCGCTACGGCCTCGACGGCGACCGCATGGCGCGGATGCCCGAGCACGCCATCGTGATGCACCCCGGCCCGATGGTCCGCGGCATGGAGATCACAGCCGAGGTCGCCGACTCCGACCGCTGCACCGTCGTCGAGCAGGTCGCAAACGGAGTGTCCATCCGGATGGCCGTCCTGTACCTGCTGCTCGGGGGCAACGAGCCCGCCGTCACCCACCCCCGTACCGAGGAGAAGTAAGACAGATGAGCAAGATCCTGATCCGTGGTGCGAAGGTGCTCGGCGGCGAGCCGCAGGACGTGCTGATCGACGGCGGGACCATCGCCGAGGTGGGCACGGGGCTGTCCGCCGAGGGCGCCGAGATCGTCGAGGCCGAGGGCAAGGTGCTGCTGCCGGGCCTGGTCGACCTGCACACCCACCTGCGCGAGCCCGGCCGCGAGGACTCCGAGACCGTCCTCACCGGCACCCGGGCCGCGGCCTCCGGCGGCTACACGACCGTCTTCGCCATGGCCAACACCTTCCCGGTCGCCGACACCGCCGGTGTCGTCGAGCAGGTCTGGCGGCTCGGCAAGGAGCACGGCTACTGCGACGTCCAGCCGATCGGTGCCGTCACCGTCGGCCTGGAGGGCAGGAAGCTCGCCGAGCTGGGCGCCATGCACGAGTCGGCCGCCGGCGTCACCGTCTTCTCCGACGACGGCAAGTGCGTCCACGACGCCGTCATCATGCGCCGGGCCCTGGAGTACGTGAAGGCCTTCGGCGGTGTCGTCGCGCAGCACGCGCAGGAGCCGCGGCTGACCGAGGGCGCCGAGATGAACGAGGGGATCGTCTCCGCCGAGCTGGGCCTCGGAGGCTGGCCCGCGGTGGCCGAAGAATCGATCATCGCCCGGGATGTCCTGCTCGCCGACCACGTCGGCTCCCGCGTCCACATCTGCCACCTGTCGACCGCCGGGTCCGTCGAGATCGTCCGCTGGGCGAAGTCCCGCGGCATCGCCGTCACCGCCGAGGTCACCCCGCACCACCTCCTCCTCACGGATGAGCTGGTGCGCACCTACAACCCCATCTACAAGGTCAACCCGCCGCTGCGCACCGAGCGCGACGTCATGGCCCTGCGCGAGGCGCTCGCCGACGGCACGATCGACATCGTCGCCACCGACCACGCCCCGCACCCGCACGAGGACAAGGACTGCGAGTGGGCCGCGGCCGCCATGGGCATGGTCGGCCTGGAGACCGCGCTGTCGGTGGTGCAGGAGACCATGGTCGCAACGGGTCTGCTGGACTGGGCCGGCGTCGCCGACCGGATGTCCGTCAAGCCCGCGCAGATCGGACAGGCCACGGGCCACGGCCGTCCCGTCTCGGCAGGTGAGCCCGCCAACCTCACCCTGGTCGACACGGCATACCGTGGGCTCGTGGAACCCGCGGGCTTCGCCTCGCGCAGCCGCAACACCCCCTACGAGGGACGTGAGCTGCCGGGCCGTGTGACGCACACGTGGCTGCGGGGCAAGGCCACGCTCGTCGACGGGAAGCTCACGTGACACCTGTACTCCTGCTGGCCGCCGAGAAGGAATCGGCGCAAGTGACCGACTGGGCCGCCCGCATCGGCTGGGTCGTCGGCCTCGCCCTGTTCGTCGCCCTCGTCTACTGGCTGATGCGCGAGGGCTGGAAGTGGCGCGGCACCCTCCAGGGCGACCTGCCCGAGCTGCCCGTCACACCGGCCGGCCCGGGTCCCGCGAAGCTCACCCTGAGCGGCCGCTACCACGGCTCCACCACCGCCGGGCAGTGGCTCGACCGCATCGTCGCGCACGGCCTGGGCACCCGCAGCCGAGCCGAGCTGACGCTGACGGACGCCGGCCTCGACGTCGTACGCCCCGGTGCCCGGGACTTCTTCGTCCCGGCCGCGGCGCTGCGCGAGGCCCGGCTCGACAAGGGCATCGCCGGCAAGGTCCTCACCGAGGGCGGCCTGCTGGTCGTCACCTGGGAGCACGGCGACCGGCTGATCGACTCCGGCTTCCGCTCCGACCACGCGGCCGAGCACAACGCGTGGGTCGAAGCCATCAACTCCATGATCGAAACGAACACCAGGGAAGGCGCCGAACGATGACCACCTCCACCAGGGGAGCCGTCAAAACTCCCGCCGTACTCGTCCTGGAGGACGGCCGGATCTTTCGCGGCCGTGCTTACGGGGCCGTGGGGGAGACCTTCGGCGAAGCGGTGTTCTCCACCGGCATGACCGGCTACCAGGAGACCCTGACCGACCCCTCGTACCACCGCCAGGTCGTGGTGATGACCGCGCCGCACGTCGGCAACACCGGCGTCAACGACGAGGACATGGAGTCGAAGAAGATCTGGGTCTCCGGCTACGTCGTGCGCGACCCCGCGCGCGTGCCGTCCAGCTGGCGCTCCCGGCGCACGCTGGACGAGGAGCTGGACGCCCAGGGCGTCGTCGGCATCAGCGGCATCGACACCCGCGCCCTCACCCGCCACCTGCGCGAGCGGGGCGCCATGCGCGTCGGCATCTTCAGCGGCGGCGCCGTCCAGGACGACGCCGCGCTGCTGGCCCGTGTCCAGGAAGCCCCCCAGATGAAGGGCGCGAACCTCTCCGCCGAGGTCGCCACCACCGAGCCCTACGTCGTCCCGGCCATCGGCGAGAAGAAGTTCACCGTCGCCGCCGTCGACCTCGGCATCAAGGGCATGACCCCGCACCGCATGGCCGAGCGCGGCATCGAGGTGCACGTGCTCCCGGCGACCGCGACCGTCGAGGACGTGTACGCGGTGAACCCGGACGGCGTGTTCTTCTCCAACGGCCCGGGCGACCCGGCCACCGCCGACCACCCCGTCTCCGTGATGCAGGGCGTCCTGGAGCGCGGCACCCCGCTGTTCGGCATCTGCTTCGGCAACCAGATCCTGGGCCGCGCGCTCGGCTTCGGCACCTTCAAGCTGAAGTACGGCCACCGCGGCATCAACCAGCCGGTGCAGGACCGCACGACCGGCAAGGTCGAGGTCACCGCGCACAACCACGGCTTCGCCGTCGACGCCCCGCTCGACAAGGTCTCCGAGACCCCGTTCGGCCGCGCCGAGGTGTCCCACGTCTGCCTGAACGACAACGTGGTGGAGGGACTCCAGCTCCTCGACCGCCCCGCGTTCAGCGTCCAGTACCACCCCGAAGCGGCAGCCGGCCCGCACGACGCCGCCTACCTGTTCGACCGCTTCGTATCCCTGATGGAGGGCCAGCGTGCCTAAGCGCACCGATATCCAGTCCGTCCTGGTCATCGGCTCCGGCCCGATCGTCATCGGCCAGGCCGCCGAGTTCGACTACTCCGGCACCCAGGCGTGCCGCGTCCTCAAGTCCGAGGGTCTGCGGGTCGTCCTGGTGAACTCCAACCCGGCGACGATCATGACCGACCCGGAGATCGCCGACGCCACCTACGTCGAGCCGATCACCCCCGAGTTCGTCGAGAAGATCATCGCCAAGGAGCGCCCCGACGCGCTGCTGCCCACCCTGGGCGGTCAGACGGCCCTCAACACCGCCATCTCGCTGCACGAGGCCGGCACCCTCGACAAGTACGGCGTCGAGCTGATCGGCGCCAACGTCGAGGCCATCAACAAGGGCGAGGACCGCGACCTCTTCAAGGAGGTCGTCGAGGCCGTCCGCGGCAAGATCGGCCACGGCGAGTCCGCCCGCTCCGTGATCTGCCACTCCATGGACGACGTGATCCAGGGCGTCGACACGCTCGGCGGCTACCCCGTCGTCGTCCGCCCCTCCTTCACCATGGGCGGCGCCGGCTCCGGCTTCGCCCACGACGAGGAGGAGCTGCGCCGCATCGCCGGCCAGGGCCTCACGCTCTCCCCGACCACCGAGGTGCTTCTGGAGGAGTCCATCCTCGGCTGGAAGGAGTACGAGCTGGAGCTGATGCGCGACAAGCACGACAACGTCGTGGTCGTCTGCTCCATCGAGAACTTCGACCCCATGGGCGTGCACACCGGCGACTCCATCACGGTCGCGCCCGCGATGACGCTCACCGACCGCGAGTACCAGATCCTGCGCGACATCGGCATCGCCGTCATCCGCGAGGTCGGCGTCGACACCGGCGGCTGCAACATCCAGTTCGCGGTGAACCCCGAGGACGGCCGCGTCATCGTCATCGAGATGAACCCGCGCGTGTCCCGCTCCTCGGCGCTCGCCTCCAAGGCGACCGGCTTCCCGATCGCCAAGATCGCCGCGAAGCTCGCCGTCGGCTACACGCTGGACGAGATCCCGAACGACATCACCCAGGAGACCCCGGCCTCCTTCGAGCCGACGCTCGACTACGTGGTCGTGAAGGCCCCGCGGTTCGCCTTCGAGAAGTTCCCGAGCGCCGACGCCACGCTCACCACCACGATGAAGTCGGTCGGCGAGGCCATGGCCATCGGCCGCAACTTCACCGAGGCCTTCCAGAAGGCCCTGCGCTCCCTGGAGAAGAAGGGCAGCCAGTTCACCTTCGTCGGCGAGCCCGGCGACAAGAACGAGCTGCTGCGCGAGTCGGTCCGCCCCACCGACGGCCGCATCAACACCGTCATGCAGGCCATCCGTGCCGGCGCCACGCCCGAGGAGATCTTCGAGTACACGAAGATCGACCCCTGGTTCGTCGACCAGCTCTTCCTGATCAAGGAGATCGCCGACGAGCTGGCCGAGGCGCCCGAG
This sequence comes from Streptomyces sp. NPDC029044, assembly GCF_040637495.1. Taxonomy (NCBI): domain Bacteria; kingdom Bacillati; phylum Actinomycetota; class Actinomycetes; order Kitasatosporales; family Streptomycetaceae; genus Streptomyces; species Streptomyces sp. NPDC029044. The sequence continues at coordinate 10,803 of NZ_JBEZWN010000007.1, read as the reverse complement.
CTGACCACCGACCTGCTCGCCGAGGCCAAGCGGCACGGCTTCTCCGATACGCAGATCGGCGAGATCCGCGGCCTGCGCGAGGACGTCGTCCGCGAGGTCCGGCACGCGCTGGGCATCCGCCCGGTCTACAAGACGGTCGACACCTGCGCCGCCGAGTTCGCCGCGAAGACGCCGTACTTCTACTCCTCCTACGACGAGGAGAGCGAGGTCGCCTCCCGCGATAAGCCGGCCGTCATCATCCTGGGCTCCGGCCCGAACCGCATCGGCCAGGGCATCGAGTTCGACTACTCCTGCGTCCACGCCTCCTTCGCGCTCAGCGACGCGGGCTACGAGACGGTGATGGTCAACTGCAACCCGGAGACCGTCTCCACGGACTACGACACCTCCGACCGCCTGTACTTCGAGCCGCTGACGCTCGAGGACGTGCTGGAGATCGTGCACGCCGAGCAGCAGGCCGGGCCCGTCGCGGGTGTCGTCGTCCAGCTCGGCGGCCAGACTCCGCTGGGCCTGTCGCAGGCGCTCAAGGACAACGGCGTGCCGATCGTCGGCACCTCCCCGGAGGCCATCCACGCCGCCGAGGACCGGGGCGCCTTCGGCCGGGTCCTCCAGGAGGCCGGCCTCCCGGCCCCCAAGCACGGCACCGCCACCACCTTCGCCGAGGCCAAGGCCATCGCCGACGAGATCGGCTACCCGGTCCTGGTGCGCCCCTCGTACGTCCTGGGCGGGCGCGGCATGGAGATCGTCTACGACGAGACCCGGCTGGAGTCCTACATCGCCGAGTCGACCGAGATCAGCCCGTCCCGGCCGGTCCTGGTCGACCGGTTCCTCGACGACGCGATCGAGATCGACGTCGACGCCCTCTACGACGGCGAGGAGCTCTACCTCGGCGGCGTCATGGAGCACATCGAGGAGGCCGGCATCCACTCCGGCGACTCGGCGTGCGCCCTGCCCCCGATCACACTGGGCGGCTTCGACATCAAGCGCCTGCGCGCCTCCACGGAGGGCATCGCCAAGGGCGTCGGGGTCCGCGGCCTGATCAACATCCAGTTCGCGCTCGCGGGCGACATCCTCTACGTCCTGGAGGCCAACCCGCGCGCGTCCCGGACCGTCCCCTTCACCTCGAAGGCGACGGCGGTGCCGCTGGCCAAGGCCGCCGCCCGGATCTCGCTGGGCGCGACCATCGCCGAGCTGCGCGCCGAGGGGCTGCTCCCGGCCACGGGCGACGGCGGCGAGCTGCCGTTCGACGCGCCGATCTCCGTCAAGGAGGCCGTCATGCCGTGGTCGCGCTTCCGCGACATCCACGGCCGCGGCGTCGACACCGTCCTCGGCCCGGAGATGCGCTCCACCGGCGAGGTCATGGGCATCGACTCCGTCTTCGGCACGGCGTACGCCAAGTCGCAGGCGGGCGCCTACGGCCCGCTGCCCACCAAGGGCCGCGCGTTCATCTCGGTCGCCAACCGCGACAAGCGCTCGATGATCTTCCCGGCCCGCGAACTGGTCGGTCACGGCTTCGAACTGCTCGCCACCTCCGGCACCGCCGAGGTCCTCAAGCGCAACGGCATCAACGCCACCATCGTGCGCAAGCAGTCCGAGGGCACCGGCCCGAACGGCGAGAAGACCATCGTCCAGCTCATCCACGACGGCGAGGTCGACCTCATCGTCAACACCCCGTACGGCACGGGCGGCCGCCTCGACGGCTACGACATCCGAACGGCGGCCGTGGCACGCTCCGTGCCCTGCCTGACGACGGTCCAGGCGCTCGCGGCGGCGGTCCAGGGCATCGACGCCCTCAACCGCGGCGACGTGAGCGTCCGCTCGCTCCAGGAACACGCGGAACACCTGACCGCGGCCCGCGACTAGCAGCCCCGAGGGGGACACCGGAAACGGTGTCCCCCTCTTCGTGAGGACGCCGAGTCCTCGTGAGGACACCATGTACAACATCTTCTTCCGTCTCGTCTTCAAGAGGCTGGACCCGGAGCAGGCCCACCACCTGGCCTTCCGCTGGATCCGCCTGGCCGCCCGCGTGCCCGTACTGCGAACCTTCCTGGCGGCCGCCCTCGCACCCCGGTACAAGGAGCTGCGCACCGAGGCCCTGGGCCTGCGGATGCACGGCCCGTTCGGGCTCGCCGCGGGCTTCGACAAGAACGCCGTCGGCATCGACGGGATGGCCATGCTCGGCTTCGACCACGTCGAGATCGGCACGGTGACCGGCGAACCGCAGCCCGGCAACCCCAAGCAGCGGCTGTTCCGCCTGGTCAAGGACCGTGCGCTGATCAACCGCATGGGCTTCAACAACGACGGCTCGCTCCGTGTCGCCGCCCGCCTGGCCTCCCGTACGCCCGTCTTCAAGCCGGTCGTCGGCGTCAACATCGGCAAGACCAAGGTCGTCCCCGAGGAGGAGGCCGTCGCGGACTACGTGAAGTCCGCCGAGCGGCTCGCGCCGTACGCCGACTACCTGGTCGTCAACGTCTCCTCGCCGAACACGCCGGGCCTGCGCAACCTCCAGGCGACGGAGGCGCTCCGCCCCCTGCTGAGCGCCGTCCGCGAGGCGGCCGACCGCACGGTGTCCGCGCGGCGCGTCCCGCTGCTGGTCAAGATCGCGCCGGACCTCGCCGACGAGGACGTCGACGCCGTCGCCGACCTCGCCGTGGAGCTCGGGCTGGACGGCATCATCGCCACCAACACCACCATCGCGCGCGAGGGCCTCGGCATGAAGGCGGACGCCTCCCTGGTCAAGGAGACCGGCGGCCTGTCCGGGGCGCCCCTGAAGGAGCGCTCCCTGGAGGTCCTGCGCCGCCTCTACGCGCGCGTGGGCGACCGGATCACCCTGGTGGGCGTCGGCGGCATCGAGAACGCCGAGGACGCCTGGCAGCGCATCCTGGCAGGCGCCACGCTGGTCCAGGGCTACAGCGCCTTCATCTACGAGGGTCCCTTCTGGGGCCGCGCCATCCACAAGGGGCTCGCCGCACGCCTGGCCACCAGCCCCTACGCCACGCTCGCCGACGCGGTGGGCGCCGACGTGAGGAAGACGGCATGAGTGGTCTCGAACCCTTCGGCGCGCGCCTGCGCCGGGCCATGGACGAGCGTGGCCCGCTGTGCGTCGGCATCGACCCGCACGCCTCCCTGCTCGCCGAGTGGGGCCTGAACGACGACGTGGCGGGCCTTGAGCGGTTCAGCCGCACGGTCGTCGAGGCGGTGGCCGACCGGGTCGCCGTGCTCAAGCCGCAGAGCGCGTTCTTCGAGCGCTTCGGCTCGCGCGGCGTCGCCGTGCTGGAGAAGTCGGTCGCCGAGGCCCGGGCGGCGGGCGCGCTGGTCGTCATGGACGCCAAGCGCGGCGACATCGGCTCCACCATGGCCGCGTATGCCGAGTCCTTCCTGCACAAGGACGCGCCGCTGTTCTCCGACGCCCTGACGGTCTCGCCGTACCTCGGCTACGGCTCGCTCGCCCCGGCCGTGGCCCTGGCCCGGGAGAACGGCGCGGGCCTCTTCGTGCTGGCGCTGACGTCCAACCCGGAGGGCGGCGAGGTCCAGCACGCCGTGCGCTCCGACGGCCGGAACGTCGGAGCGACGATGCTGGCGCACCTGGCCGCCGAGAACACGGGGGAGGAGCCCCTGGGGTCCTTCGGCGCGGTCGTCGGCGCCACCCTCGGTGATCTGTCGACATACGACCTGGACATCAACGGCCCGCTCCTCGCACCCGGCATCGGCGCGCAGGGTGCCACGCCGGCCGATCTTCCCGGCGTCTTCGGTGCGGCGGTGCGCAACGTCGTGCCGAACGTCAGCCGGGGAGTGCTACGCCACGGTCCCGACGCGGTCGCTCTGCGTGACGCGGCGGAGCGCTTCGCGGAGGAGATCCGGCACGCCGTGACGCCGTCGTGAGGCGGTCCAGACCTTACCGCGAGACCTCCGATGAGTGGTCAGTGGCCCGCTTGAGTCTGAATACATCCTCAAATCCGGGGCAGTATGTCCTAAATGTCCGTTCAGATGAAGGCTGACCAGGACTTTTCCGCTGTTCTCGCTGACTCTGGCGGACTTGCCCGCTAGTCTCCGACGAGAGAACGGGCAAGCGTGTGTTGCTCGTGGCTCCCCAGGTGTGGGGCGACTAGGTTCCTCACCGGTCCGTATCCGACAGTTCGACATCCGAGGTGACGTAGGCGTGGCTCTTCCGCCCCTTACCCCTGAACAGCGCGCAGCCGCGCTCGAAAAGGCCGCCGCGGCTCGCCGGGAGCGGGCCGAGGTCAAGAATCGACTCAAGCACTCCGGCGCCTCCCTTCACGAGGTCATCAAGCAGGGCCAGGAGAACGACGTCATCGGCAAGATGAAGGTCTCCGCCCTCCTCGAGTCGCTGCCGGGCGTGGGCAAGGTCCGCGCCAAGCAGATCATGGAGCGACTCGGCATCTCCGAGAGCCGCCGCGTGCGGGGTCTCGGTTCCAACCAGATCGCCTCCCTGGAGCGCGAGTTCGGCAGCACCGGTTCCTGAACCGGGCGCTCCGGGGAAGCGAGTCCCGGGCACTCCGCGATTGCTGGATAATCGCTGCATGGCTGCAACACCCCGGGGGACGTCCCCCGTACCCCCGGACGTACGTCCGCGGCTGACCGTGCTCTCCGGCCCCTCCGGGGTCGGCAAGAGCACGGTCGTCGCTCATATGCGCAAGGAACACCCCGAGGTCTGGCTCTCGGTGTCGGCGACGACCCGCAAGCCCCGCCCCGGCGAGCAGCACGGAGTCCACTACTTCTTCGTCTCCGACGACGAGATGGACAAGCTGATCGCCAACGGGGAACTGCTGGAGTGGGCCGAGTTCGCCGGCAACCGCTACGGCACGCCGCGTGCGGCCGTGCAGGAGCGCCTGGAGAACGGCGAGCCCGTCCTCCTGGAGATCGACCTCCAGGGCGCCCGGCTGGTCCGCGAGTCGATGCCCGAGGCCCAGCTGGTGTTCCTGGCTCCTCCCTCCTGGGAGGAGCTCGTGCGCCGGCTCACCGGGCGGGGCACCGAACCGCCCGAGGTGATCGAGCGCAGGCTCGAAGCGGCGAAGATCGAACTCGCGGCCGAGCCGGAGTTCGACACCACCCTGGTCAACACCTCCGTCGAGGACGTAGCACGCGAGCTGCTAGCCTTGATGGACGTCGTGTGACCATCGCTGACCGTTCCGGTCGGCTGATCAGCCCGACAGATTCTTTCCCATCCATCGGAAGGTAGAGCGTGTCCTCTTCCATCTCCGCGCCCGAGGGCATCATCAACCCGCCGATCGACGAGCTCCTCGAGGCCACCGACTCGAAGTACAGCCTCGTGATCTACGCGGCCAAGCGTGCCCGCCAGATCAACGCGTACTACTCGCAGCTCGGCGAGGGTCTCCTCGAGTACGTCGGTCCTCTCGTCGACACCCACGTCCACGAGAAGCCGCTCTCGATCGCCCTCCGCGAGATCAACGCGGGGCTCCTGACGTCCGAGGCCGTCGAGGGCCCGGCGCAGTAAGTAGGATTTACAGCTTTGCGCTGACTTATCCACAGGCCCGGCAGGCCGACTGCCGGGCCTGTGGTGTGTCATGGAGTCGTACGGTGTGCCGGTTGCCGAGGTCCGGGGAGAGACGTGGACAAGCCGAAGGTCGTTCTGGGGGTCAGCGGGGGCATCGCCGCGTACAAGGCCTGTGAGCTGCTGCGGCGGCTGACGGAGTCGGGCCACGAGGTGCGGGTGGTGCCCACGGCCTCCGCGCTGCACTTCGTCGGCGCCGCCACCTGGTCCGCGCTGTCCGGCAACCCCGTCTCCACCGAGGTCTGGGACGACGTCCACGAAGTCCCGCACGTCCGCATCGGGCAGCAGGCCGACCTGGTCGTCGTCGCCCCCGCCACCGCCGACACCCTCGCCAAGGCGGCCCACGGCCTCGCGGACGACCTCCTCACCAACACCCTGCTCACCGCCCGCTGCCCGGTCGTCTTCGCCCCCGCCATGCACACGGAGATGTGGGAGCACCCGGCCACCCAGGAGAACGTGGCGACGCTGCGCCGCCGCGGCGCCCTCGTCATCGAGCCGGCCGTCGGTCGCCTCACCGGCGTCGACACCGGCAAGGGCCGGCTGCCGGACCCGGGGGAGATCTTCGAGGTCTGCCGCCGCGTCCTGGCCCGGGGCGTCACCGAGCCCGACCTCGCGGGCCGGCACGTCGTCGTCAGCGCCGGCGGCACCCGCGAGCCCCTGGACCCCGTCCGCTTCCTCGGCAACCGCTCCTCCGGCAAGCAGGGCTACGCCCTTGCCCGCACCGCCGCCGCCCGCGGCGCCCGGGTCACGCTGATCGCGGCCAACAGCACCCTGCCGGCCCCCGCGGGCGTGGACGTCGTACCGGTCGGAACCGCCGTGGAGCTGCGCGAGGCGGTGCTGCGGGCCGCCCCGGAGGCCGACGCCGTGGTGATGGCGGCCGCGGTGGCGGACTTCCGTCCCGCGGCGTACGCGGCAGGGAAGATCAAGAAGAAGGACGGCCAGGAGCCGGAGCCGGTCACCCTGGTGCGGAATCCGGACATTCTCGCGGAGATCTCGGCCGACCGGGCCCGCCCCGGACAGGTGATCGTCGGCTTCGCCGCCGAGACGGACGACGTCCTGGCCAACGGCCGCGCCAAGCTCAAGCGCAAGGGCTGCGACCTGCTGGTCGTGAACGAGGTGGGGGAGCGGAAGACCTTCGGTTCCGAGGAGAACGAGGCGGTCGTGCTCGGCGCCGACGGCAGCGAGACCGCGGTGGCGCACGGGCCCAAGGAAGCCCTGGCCGAGACCGTGTGGGACCTGGTGGCCGAGCGCCTGAGCTGATGACCCGGGCGCCGCGTACCCCCTCGAATGCGGGTGGATCGGGGCGTGGCGCCTCTGGCCAACGTCGCTCGGCATTGGGCAGAATGCCCGTGCCGCAGGTCACAGCACTCCCGAGTGGCGAGACGGGGGGACCGTGGCCGAAGCGTGACCCGTAAACTGTTCCACGGACGGCGCCGGGTGCAGCCCCCGCCGTCCGCCAATGATCAGCCAGCAGCCGCTGCAACCTCAGGGAGCGTTGTGTCCCGTCGTCTGTTCACCTCGGAGTCCGTGACCGAGGGTCACCCCGACAAGATCGCTGACCAGATCAGCGACACCATTCTCGACGCGCTTCTGCGCGAGGACCCCTCATCCCGGGTCGCCGTCGAGACCCTGATCACGACCGGCCTGGTGCACGTGGCCGGCGAGGTCACGACCAAGGCGTACGCGGACATCGCGACGCTGGTCCGGAACAAGATCCTCGAAATCGGCTACGACTCCTCCAAGAAGGGCTTCGACGGCGCCTCCTGCGGCGTGTCGGTGTCGATCGGCGCGCAGTCCCCGGACATCGCCCAGGGCGTGGACACGGCGTACGAGAACCGTGTCGAGGGTGACGACGACGAGCTCGACAAGCAGGGCGCGGGCGACCAGGGCCTGATGTTCGGCTACGCGACGGACGAGACGCCGACGCTGATGCCGCTGCCGATCTTCCTGGCGCACCGCCTGTCGAAGCGCCTGTCCGACGTGCGCAAGAACGGCACGATCCCCTACCTGCGCCCGGACGGCAAGACGCAGGTCACCATCGAGTACGACGGTGACAAGGCGGTCCGCCTGGACACCGTGGTGGTCTCCTCCCAGCACGCCTCCGACATCGACCTGGAGTCGCTCCTGGCTCCGGACATCAAGGAGTTCGTCGTCGAGCCGGAGCTCAAGGCGCTCCTGGACGACGGCATCAAGCTGGACACGGAGAACTACCGTCTCCTGGTCAACCCGACCGGCCGTTTCGAGATCGGCGGCCCGATGGGTGACGCCGGCCTGACCGGCCGCAAGATCATCATCGACACCTACGGCGGCATGGCTCGGCACGGTGGTGGCGCGTTCTCCGGCAAGGACCCGTCGAAGGTCGACCGGTCCGCGGCGTACGCGATGCGCTGGGTCGCGAAGAACGTCGTGGCCGCGGGCCTCGCCACCCGCTGCGAGGTCCAGGTCGCGTACGCGATCGGCAAGGCCGAGCCGGTGGGCCTGTTCGTCGAGACCTTCGGCACCGCCAAGATCGACACGGAGAAGATCGAGAAGGCGATCGACGAGGTCTTCGACCTCCGTCCGGCCGCCATCATCCGCGACCTCGACCTGCTCCGCCCGATCTACTCCCAGACGGCGGCGTACGGCCACTTCGGCCGCGAGCTGCCCGACTTCACCTGGGAGCGGACGGACCGCGTGGACGCGCTGCGCACGGCCGCGGGGCTGTAGGTCCCGCCCTTCAGGCATCGCGTGAGGCCCGGCACCCTTGGGGGGCCGGGCCTTCGGCGTGCGCTCCGGGCCGCGTCGGGGCCGCTCTCGCCCGCCCGTTCGCCCGCCCGTTCCTGCCTCGCGCGGGCCGCTCCTGCCTTGCGCGCGCCTGTTTCCGCTTTACGCGGGCCGCTCCTACCTTGCGCGCGCCTGTTTCCGCTTCACGCGGGCCGTTCCTGCCTTGCGCGGGCTCGTGCCTGCCCTGCGGGCCTGCCGGGCCTGGGGGCCTTCAAATCGGTTCGCGGGCGGCGCGGGCGCTCTCTACGGTGGACAGTGCCGGGGCGCCCGGTGCGAAGGTGACGGATACTTCTGGGCTCGAAGCAGCCCCCGCGGGTTCGAATCCCGCCGTCGGCCGGGCGGTGCCCGGTGGCGTGGCCGAGTGGTCCAAGGCGAGTGCGCGCCGTCACCGCGAGGGAACTCGGGCGCCTCCGCTTGTCAGTGGCGTTTGGTAAGAATGCAAGCGTGAGCAGCGAGAACGAACAGACGGGCGGCGGGGCCGAGGGTGCCCCGCCCGAGCAGCTCGCGCTCATCCGGGACAGCGTGCGCAAGGCCAGGACGCCCCGGGCCAAACCGCGCACCTGGCGGGGCGCCGCGCTCGCCAAGGAGCTCCCCGTCGCACGCGTCCTCGTCGACAAGGGCGTCCTCCACCTCGACCGCTACTTCGACTACGCCGTCCCCGAGGAGCTGGACGCGGACGCCCGGCCGGGCGTGCGGGTACGGGTGCGGTTCGGGGCCGGACGGCATCGCGTGCGGGACGGGCGGCGCGAGGGCGGCGGACTGATCGACGGGTTCCTCGTCGAGCGCCGCGCCGAGTCCGACTACTCGGGGCCGCTGGCAGCCCTCGCCCAGGTCGTGTCGCCCGAGCGGGTGCTCAGCGAGGAACTGCTGGGGCTGGCCCGGGCGGTCGCCGACCGGTACGCGGGCAGCCTCGCCGACGTCTTGCAGCTCGCCGTACCGCCGCGCAACGCACGGGCCGAGCAGCGGCCCTCACCCGACCCGCTGCCACCGCCCCCGGCGCCGGAGGCGGGCTCCTGGCAGCGGTACGAGCGAGGAGCGGCGTTCCTGGAGTCCCTGGCCTCCGGCGGGGCGCCCCGGGCCGTGTGGAACGCGCTGCCAGGGCCGCAGTGGAGCGAGGAGCTGGCCCGGGCCGTCGCCGCGACGCTGGCCTCCGGACGCGGGGCGCTCGCCGTCCTGCCCGACGGACGCGCGGTCGCGCGGGTCGACGCCGCCCTGACCTCCCTGCTGGGGAAGGGGCGGCACGCGGTGCTCACCGCCGACGCCGGCCCCGAGAAGCGGTACGCGCAGTGGCTCGCGGTGCGACGCGGTTCCGTACGGGCCGTGATCGGGACCCGGGCCGCGATGTTCGCGCCGGTCCAGGACCTGGGCCTGGTCGCCCTCTGGGACGACGGCGACGACAGTCACAGCGAGCAGCACGCCCCGCAGCCCCACGCCCGCGAGGTGCTCCTGCTGCGGGCCGCGCAGGACAAGTGCGGTTTCCTGCTGGGGAGCTGGGGCTGCACGGTGGAGGCCGCGCAGCTCGTCGAGAGCGGCTGGGCGCGGCCGCTCGTATCCGGCCGGGACCAGGTCCGGGCCGCCGCCCCGCTCGTACGGACCGTCGGGGACCAGGATCTCGCCCGCGACGAGGCCGCCCGGGCCGCCCGGCTGCCGACCCTCGCCTGGCAGGCCGTCAGGGAGGGCCTGCGGCACGGCCCGGTGCTGGTGCAGGTGCCCCGCGGGGGGTACGTGCCGCGGATGGCGTGTGCCGGCTGCCGGGCGCCCGCGCGGTGCCGGCACTGCTCCGGGCCGCTGGAGGCTCCGGACGGCGGGGGACTGAACTGCGGGTGGTGCGGACGCGAGGAGAGCGGCTGGCACTGCCCGGAGTGCGGCTCCTTCCGCCTGCGCGCCTCGGTCGTCGGGGCGCGCCGGACCGCCGAGGAGCTCGGCCGGGCCTTCCCCGCCGTACCGGTACGCACCTCGGGGCGGGAGCACGTGCTGGACACGGTGCCGGGGGCTCCCGCGCTGGTCGTGAGTACGCCCGGCGCCGAGCCCGTCGCCGAGGGCGGGTACGCGGCGGCGCTGCTGCTGGACGGCTGGGCGATGCTCGGACGGCCCGATCTGCGGGCCGGGGAGGACGCGTTGCGGCGGTGGATCGCGGCCGCGTCGCTCGTCCGGCCGCAGTCGGAGGGCGGCACGGTGGTGGTCGTGGCCGAGCCGACGCTGCGGCCCGTGCAGGCGCTCGTCCGGTGGGACCCCGTCGGGCACGCGGTGCGGGAGCTCGCCGAGCGGGCGGAGCTGGGGTTTCCGCCGGTGTCGCGGATGGCGGCCGTGTCGGGCCCCGCGGAGGCGGTGGCCGACTTCCTCCGCGCGGCCCAACTGCCGCCCGAGGCCGAGGTGCTGGGGCCGGTGCCGCTGCCCGCTCCCTTCCCCGGCCGACCGCGGCGGGCGGGGGCACCTGGTCAACCGCCGCGGGGGCACCGTGCTCGGCCGCACTGCCGCCCCGAGCCTGAGCGCCCTCGGCGAGCCCGTCG